>JAYVKA010000384.1:0-13196 GCA_043768885.1 Planctomycetota bacterium | reverse complement strand
TCGCCGATATCGCGGGTGTAGTCCCTTTTGCGGGTTCGCCCGTCATACGACTTGCGAAACGCCGCTCTGATTTTGCCAGGTTTTTTTCGGGCCATGCTTTATTGGTTGATTGGCGTTTGGGATTCGTTGTTCATCGTACTTGATGGGGCATCGTTGACTCAACTATTGTTCGCGAATGCACCCGTTAACCCGCTTCAACGGCAATCCGTCGGCCATTCAGGAATTTCAGCCACCCGGATTTACCCAATCGGACTGACCTTGCCGATCAGGACACATGGTTGGCGAAGATGTTCGCATGGAATCAATGCGGGCATTTGAGTCGTCAGTCTCGGGGGCAAAATCAAAATTGTTTTCGTTGCTCGGCTTGTTTCAGTCGCCAACGCGGAAAACAATAGGGGCTCGCATTGGCCAGTCGCAAATCGCAATCAATTGCCGAACTGATCCGGCTGATCCGGCCACCAATACTTTTCCCATTTGGATTCGGGTGCTGCAAGTGAGGCGTGTACTCTGTCTGAAATCCGATCAGCTAAATGAGCAGACCGCACGCGAGCTGTTTCCTGCGGATACCGAACTGGTCCTGGTCGATGATCCGCTCAAGTTGATCAGCCAATTGCCGGAACCCGGCATATCGGGGTTGTACATTCCGCTCGAACCAGCCGATTCTCCGCATGGAGCGGCCTGGCGACTGGCGACCCAGGTTGGAACGACCTATTCACTGTTGGATAGATCGCCGGACGGACTGGCACTGATCGATGCCAAAGGAGTCATGTTGTGGGCCAACGAACGACTCGCCCGCTGGTTTCCGGAAAAACCGCTGGCTGGCCAGCAATTTTATATCGCCCTGGGCCGCCCGGAGATTTCCGGAAACGATCCCCACCCGCTGAGCACTGCCATCTCCAGTCGCAAACCAACGATTGCCCAGCTGTCGGCCGGCAACCTGAAGTTCCGTATTCAGTTTGTACCGATCCTGGAGAACAGTGGCGAAGTCAGCTTCCTGATGGTTTCCCTCGTGGAAACTACGGAAGCCACGAACCAGCGTCAAAAACTGGCGGCGCTGCACCAGGCGGAACTCGCTCTCGCTGACCTGACGGCACGCGAGATTTTCGAAATGGACGTCGAGCAACGGGTTGAACTGCTCAAGGACAACATTCTGCACTACACCCGTGACTTGTTGAATTACAGCGTTTGCGAAATCCGCTTGCTGGACGAAGCGACGGGACGACTCGACCCATTGTTAACCGTCGGTATCGATTCGGAGGAGAGCAAACGCCCACTGTTTGCCTTGGCCGAAGGTAATGGCGTGACGGGGTTCGTCGTATCGACCGGCAACAGTTACCTGTGCGAAGATACGACCCACGATCCGTTGTACGTCGGCGGATTGATGGGAGCGCGCAGCTCGTTGACGGTGCCGCTGAAAGTCCAGGACCGGATCATCGGTTCGTTTAATGTTGAAAGTCCTGAGGTCAGCGCCTTTGATGAAAGCGACCTCGAGTTTTTGCAAAGCTTTGCCCGCGGGGTTGCTGCGGCACTGAATACGCTGGAATTGCTTTCCGCCCAGAGCACAACGTCGGCCCATCAAAGCGTCGCCGCCATTCACAGCGCCGTCTCAGGACCGATCGACCAGATTCTGAACGATACCGTGCATGTGATCGAAGCGTTCATGGGACACGATCCATCAATTCTGGCCCGTCTGCGTGGCGTGCTGAATCGGGCGAGGGAAATCAAGCAGCAAATTCAAAGTGTCGGCGAGTCGATGGTTCCGGACGCTTCGTTGCCGCAGGAACTGAAAACGATGGTTCGGCCGGAGCTGAGGGGCTGTCGAATTTTGGTGATCGACGCGGACGAACAGGTTCGTTTGAGTGCCCACGAATTGCTGGAAAAACAAGGCTGCATCGTCGAAACGGCACACACAGGAGCCGAAGCGATTTTCATGATCCGAAATCTGTCCGAAGACCAGGAATACGGCGCGATCATCGCAGACATTCGGCTGTCGGACGTCAGCGGGTATGAACTGTTGGTTCAGCTGAAAGAACTGCTCGACAATCCGCCACTGATTTTGATGACGGGTTTTGGATACGATCCGGGGCATTCGATCGTCAAGGCACGGCAGGCGGGTCTGCGCGCAGGTGCCGTTTTGTACAAACCCTTCCGGCTCGATCAATTGGTCGATACACTTTGCCGGGTGATCTTGCCCGAATCAATCGAGAACAACTCCAGTCCGTGACGGGCCTGATTGCCCAGCAGCCTGTTGATTTATCCGAAACTGGTGAGTAACGATTGAGCCGAGTGCCGTGAGGCACCGGGTGGCGTCATCAAACCCGGCCGCTCATGGCTCACGCGTCACGGCTCAAAAATCAAATACCTGTAACGGCATTTGGTTGCCGCTGAAATTTTTCCAGGAAAGCGAACCCGGTCATCCGATGCAGTTGTTATTGTGGTTTGCCATCGCCTCGGGACACATCGGAATTTGGTGCGCCACCTTCAATCGAACGCACGCCACAGCCTGGCCCCGTGGATGGCGGAAACTGATCGAGCGCGCGATTATTCTGGTTACCGGTGGCCCGCTCCTGGCGATTCCGTTTTGGTTCGGCTGGTCTCGATCATGGGCTGTCACTTATGCCGCAGCCCATTCGACCTGGCTGACCGGTTATTTCATTCTGTGCAGTTTTGCCTTCTGTTTTTTCCTGTTCACATGGCTGGATCGAATTCTTAGGCTTCGCCGTCCGCCCGAAGTCGAGCTGTTGTCGTCGGAACGAATCGATGTCGAGCAGGTAGTGGGCAAAAAATTGACGGCAGGGTGGGCTGCGAATTTGTTGCGACTGGTGCCGGGGAATCAGGCGACTTCGTTCTCGATGGACCGCTATCGCATCGATTTGTCGGGGGGCGCTTCCGAAACCGAGACGATTCGCATCGCCCAACTGACGGATCTTCATTTCACAGGTGACATTGCCCGCGAATTCTTTGAGCAGGTCGTTCGGCAGGCCAATGCATTCCAGCCGGACCTTGTTTTCTTGACCGGCGACATCGTTGACGATATGAAATGCCTGGACTGGATCGATCCGGTTTTGGGAAACGTCCGATCGGAATATGGAAAGTTTTATGTGCTCGGCAACCATGACCGGCTGATTCGGGACGAGCAATTGTTGCGAACGACGATCGAGAAAACCGGATTCCGGAAAGTTGAGGGCCAATGGCACGATCTCCCGATTCGCCGATCCAACCTGAAGATTACGGGGAATTCCTTGCCCTGGTACAAGGCTGCACTTGAATTGGGCAAGTTGAGCCGCGACCCGCATTCAAAAAAGATTCGGATTTTGCTGGCACACAGTCCCGACCAAATCGACTGGGCCAGGCAACGGGCGATCGATTTGATGTTTGCCGGTCACACCCATGGCGGGCAGATACGATTGCCGGTCGTTGGGCCAATCATCGCACCCAGCCAGTACGGGGTCCGCTACGCTTCTGGCCAATTCCGCGTAGGCAAAACCTTGATGCATGTCAGTCGCGGATTGTCGGGGGACGACCCGATTCGGCTGCTATGTCCGCCTGAACTGGGTCTTTTCGAAATCATCGTGCCAGCAACTACTGCTGGCAGTGAAGATTGATTCACGTTTCGCGGCGATCGGTAGACGTGTACATTTGCCCAAAAGCAAACCAGACAGACTTGCGAAGCCAATCGCGTTGCAATGGATTGGAGCACAAGACTTTTTCCGATTGGGTTTGACTTTGGATACGCGGTTCACTACGGTTTCGGGCTTGAAAACCCCGATCCAGGCGACTCTTGCAATTCCCGAGACGTTGTTCCAATGAAACAGCCCCTGAGCGTTATCGTTCCGGTAAAGAACGAACGATTGAATATCGCTGACTGCATTGCCAGTTTTCACGCGATTGCAGACGAAATCATTATTGCGGATTCCGGATCCACGGATGAAACGCTGGATATAGCGGCCGAATTTGACAAGGTCCGCATCATCGGTCGCGACTACACGACCAGTGGTGAATTCAAAAACTGGGCGATTCCCCAGGCCAAGAATGAATGGGTCTTGATCGTCGATGCAGACGAACGCGTGACCCGGGCTTTGGCCGAAGAAATCACGCTGGAGTTGTCTCGCGGGACGACCAGCGAGGGGTTTTGGATTCGACGGGACAATCATTTCCTGGGACACCGTTTGCATTTCGGCGATGCCAGAACGGACCGGGTGTTGCGACTGTTTCGGCGTGACCGGGGGCGATACGAAGGCCCCAGCGATCACGGCGAGATCAGAATTCCTGGTGGACGAATCGGACAGCTCAAGTCGTCATTCCAGCATTTTTCATTCTGGAACTACGACCAGGTCTGTCGCAAGCACGAACGATACACCAGTCTCCAGGCCCGGCAGTGGCACGAGATGCGGAGAGACACGACGTATTTCAAGCTCCTTTTTCGGCCGGCCTTGCGCTTTTTCCGCGAGTACATTTTGCAGGGCGGAATTCTGGACGGGAAACTGGGCATTCAGCAGGCGTGGCTCGCCGCGTTCTATTCCTTTTCCAAACAGGCCCGGTTGTGGGAGTTGAATCACGCCATTCAACAGCCCGGGACGGAAGAGAAACCATCACTCCGCAGGCACGACATCCCGCCCGAGATGCGTCGAGCCGCATAACTCCGACAGCTGCAAGGTCTGGCCAGTCCAAGCCCGAATCGCAAGCGAGAGAATTTTGGTCGCAACTCAATCACTCGCTTGCGCTTCGGGCCCGGATTCGGTACGATTGGATGCAAACGTGATACGGTCCAATTAGCTGCAGTTCGCGTTTTCGGATTTGCGATTCGAGTAGAGCTGCAACAACTGGTCCTGGACTTTTAGTGCCCGGACAAGAATCCAGATTTGGTCCGGCGAAAATTTTCTGGGATCGCTGCGGGCAAGATTTTCCAGCTCGGATTTCGTTGCGTCGTGTTGATCGATCGCCGCGTGCAGCCGGAGATTGGCTTCATTCCAGATCGCAGCGAAACCGCTCTCCGTATCGAGGCGGTCGGAATTGCTGCCAACGATGTTGTAGATAACCGTACACCACCTCGCGATTTCCGCTTGCGGCGCTCCCGGCAGCAACGATTCAACCCGCTTCGCCAATTGAACACAATTCATGGCTTTCTCCCTGGAATTTCGGCCTGTCCACCGAAACATCATTACGGGAGCAAACGGCAAACGCGTCCAGTTCCCGGGCGGCCCAAATTCTGGGCGGCTTTGACTAGAAATCGGCATTCCTGGCCGGGCTGTCCCAACAGTCCTGACGCGATCGAAAAAACATCACGACCTGCACCCGCAAATGCCAACCGAATTCGAATAACCGTCACAGACGGAAAGATCGTCGCGAACATGACCGGCTTACAACTTCTATCGGTCGCTGGTCTTGGACGGGGAGCGATGCGTTTCGCGATGCCCAACGAGTGGCTGCACGAACAAGGACTACTTTCGCTAAAACAACTTTGGATTGGGCTGGTCTATTGCAGGACCAGGCATGCCAAACAGCGTCGTCTATCTGTATGCCAACGTAAAACGCGTCGGTATCCGTCAGTACAAACCAAATATACTGATCGTTTGGCCATTCAATTAGTGATTGGCTGGACAGCGCCGTTTTCCATTGGAATTGCCGAGATTTGTGAGGTTTCGAGAAGTGTTTTTGGTTCAGCAGTTTGGAAAGCAATCTGGTAACCTGTTCGAATCCAGGGAAGCGCTGGTGAGCCGATGGCCGTCAGGCACCGTGTAGCTTCACGACCCGGCCGCTATTGCCGAACTGGCCGCGAGATTATTGGCGGTCGTGGCAATCAGGGCCGCTTCGACCCCCCGGCGGTCGTCGTCTGCATTTGTTGTGCCGGACTTGAAGTGACTGTTGAACAAATAGAAACTCGCGTTCGGATCGTAGCCGACCGGTTGAAACTGGTAGAGACAACCCGTAACGATTGGCCAAACGCCTGTGCCACCGTGAGCACGAGGAAGAGAAAGACCAAGACGGATTTTTCGAAGCGGTTTTTAGTGCAGATCACGGCGGTAGTCTCAGGCTGTGTAAAGAAAATACGATCGTCTGTTCCCTGACAAACGGCAATAAGGGATTGACAGAATTTTGAACAATATCTGAAAACCAGGCAGCGGCGGGGAGGATCTGGAGTTGCACCACTTCGGGTTGCAATTCATCAACCATTCGCAAGACAGCGGCGAACGGCCCGGGTTTCCTGACGGAGTTGTGATGGTGACGGAAGGCGGAGCCTCAATAGCGGTGCGTTTCAGGGGGGAGCCCTGGAACGAGGTGCACCCAGGCAAATTCCACTTCCCCAATTATTGAGGCGATACAAGGGACTACAACAGGTTGATGGCGTCTGTTTGACGCTGCACCATGTTGGCGTAGGTGCCCCCTTTTTCGATCAGCTGGTCGTGTGTGCCGGTTTCAACGATTTCGCCCTGTTCCATGACCACGATCTTGTCGGCGTGGGTTACCGTGGACAGTCGGTGGGCGATGACGAAGGTGGTTCTTCCCTGGAGCAATCGCTCCATCGATTCCTGGATCAGCTGTTCGCTCTCGGTGTCGAGGTTGCTGGTGGCTTCGTCCAAAATAAGAATCTGCGGATTGGCAAGGATTGCGCGGGCGATCGACAGGCGTTGACGCTGGCCGCCGGAAAGTTTGACTCCCCGCTCGCCGATCAGCGACTCGTAGCCGTCGGGCAACGCAGATATGAATTCGTGTGCGTTGGCCTGGGTTGCGGCGGAAATGATCTCGTCGAGGGTCGCTTCGCGGCGACTGTAGGCAAGGTTTTCCCGGACCGTGCCGTCGAACAGAAAAACGTCTTGTTGCACTACTCCCAGCAGATCGCGAAAACTGGTCAGTTGAATATCGCGTAAGTCGATTCCGTTCAGCAGAATTCGCCCCTGTGTTGGATCGTAAAATCGCGAGACGAGATCGGTGACTGTCGTCTTGCCAGCTCCGCTGCGTCCGACCAACGCGATGGTCTGTCCGCCGCAAACATCAAGGTCAAAATCCTTGATGACGTTGCGGTCCTGGTTGTAGGCGAACCAGACGTTTTCGAACTGGATTCTCTCGACGAACTTCGGTGCTTCGATGGCGTTCACAGCGTCTGGTTTGTCGGTCGGCATTTCGAGGACTTCAAAAACCCGTTCCATGGCGGCGAGAGAACGCTGGAGTTCGGTCATCGACTCGACCAGCTGCCAGACCGGGTTGAGCAGCAACATGACGTAGACCTGAAAGGCAGTGATGTCGCCGATCGTCGCTTTGCCTTGCAGGTACCAGCGGCTGCCGGCCCAGAGGATGATGACCTGAATCAAACCGATCAAAACGGCCCACGAAGTCCAGACGATGATCTCGCGGGCGTTGGCATACATTCGTTTGCGAGTAATCAGATTGTTGCCGCCGACATATTCGCCGGTTTCCCGATGCTCGCCGCCGAATGCGCGGACAGCGCGAATGCCGGAGAACGCTTCGCCGACCCGCCCGTCCACGTGGGCGACGTCCTTGCGGATCGCCCGGTAAATTGGACGGACGCGGCGGATGGCGATCATGCTGAGGAACATGATCGGCGGGATAATCGCGAGGGTCGTCGCGGCCAGTCGCCAGTTGATATAGAAGAGGATGATCGCGGCGAGGATCAACCGCAGCAATGCGACGCCTGGCGAGATGACGGCCATTTGCAGCGTGCCGGTGGTGCGGTTGATGTCGTCTGTCAATCGGGAAATGATCCCGCCGACTTTCATGTCCGCCAGTTTGTCCAGTCCGAGATGCAGCAGGTGCCGGTAAAGGGCGTGTCGCAGTGAAAGGATGACGCGGTTGTTCAGGACTTCTTGCCAGCGACTGCGCATGACGCCGACGCCGCGGGTGATCATGGCGACGGTCAGGAATAGCCCGCAGACGCTGTTCAGCCGCCAAAATTTCTCGTCGGTGGTGAGATCGGCCAGGAGGACTCCGTCGAAGACGTAACGGGCAAACAGGGGCTGGACGATTTCGAGTGCCGAAACGGCGATGGCCAGTCCGCCCAGAATCGCAACCAAGGGCCAATGCGGCCAGAGCCGGTTGATGTAGGCGCGGAGGTAGCCCTTGCGTTTCTTTTTGCGTTCGGCTTGGGCCGTTTCTTCCCGATCGGGCTTCTTCTTTTCGTCGTCTTCGTCTTCGCCAGTGATGATCTGGCCGGCGCGGAATTTTTTTACGAAATCGCGAAACTGACTGCGCGAACTTACGGGGCGGTGTTTGAGGATGTCGGGGTCGGGCATCAGGACAGAAGGTTTGGGGTTTCAGGTGGCGAGTGATTTGTTTGGGGTTTAGTTTGCAGAACAATTGTCCTCAATTGTTCATTTTACGCAGGGAGATTGCCCGGACTGAACATTTGGAACAAAGGTTCTACTATCGGAGAGCGGCGATTGACTGGAAGTCTTGCTTGAGGGATTTGTAAAGTTGTTGGAACAGGGGGAAGCGGGCGTTGTAATTTTGAACGGCCGCCTTGTTGGGGCGAACGGTTTCAACTGTTTTGACCGTGGCCTTGCATGCTTCGACAACATTTTTGAATTCGCCCGCTCCGGTGGCAGCAAGCAGGGCGACTCCGAGTGCAGCACCTTGCGATGAGTTGATTGTAGAAATGGGACTGTCGAAAATGTCGGCCTGCATTTGCATCCAGAGCCTGCTGGCGGCACCACCGCCCGTCGCGCGAACTTGTTGAACGGGAATCTTCAGGTCGCGCATGATCTCGACGGAATCACGCATCGCCATCGTGACCCCTTCCATGATCGAACGAACGATGTGTCCTCGTTTGTGGGAAAGTGTTAAACCGACCATGCATCCGCGCGCATTGGGGTCGGCATGCGGAGTTCGTTCCCCAGCGAGATAGGGGAGAAAGAAGAGTCCTTCGCTACCCGCAGGAACCGCCGCCGCTTCTTCGTCCAGCATTTGATAGACCGAACGTTTGCCGGATGCTTTCTTGTCGCCGCACAATTCATTGCGGAACCATTCCATCGCTCCACCTCCGGTCAGCGTAACTCCCATCTGGTGCCATTTATTTCGAACGGCATGGCAGAAAGTATGCAGGCGGGCATTTGGGTCCGGGCGAAACTCGTCGCAATGAACAAAGACCACGCTGCTGGTGCCGATCGATGAGTTCACAATTCCCGATTCGACGACGCCCGTGCCGATCGCTCCTGCAGCGCAGTCTCCTGCTCCGCCAACCACGAGGCAGTCCGTAGACAGTCCCAATTCCGTCGCCGCCGCGCGGGTCAGGCGACCGGTAACGTCTTCCGACTCATAACATTTCGGAAAGAGACCGGGATCGAGATCGAGCAGACCAAGCAGCTTTTTGGACCAAATGCGGGTTTTGATATCCAGCAGCAGGGTTCCGCTGGCATCGCTGACGTCTGTTGCAAAGTCGCCGGTCAGGCGGCGACGGATTTCGTCTTTGGGAAGAAGCACATGTGCCATTTTCTCGAACTTGCGAGGCTCATTGTTGCGAACCCAGAGGATTTTCGGTGCTGTAAATCCTGTGAGGGCCGGATTGGCGACCATCGAGACGAGTTTCTTTTTTCCGCCGGAGAGAACTTCGATTTGCTTGCATTCGGCGGCAGTTCGCTGGTCGTTCCAGAGGATGGCTGGACGAAGTAACTTTTGGTTTTTGTCCAACAAAACGGCGCCGTGCATTTGCCCGGACAGCCCGATCGCTTTGATATCAGCGGATTTGGCGCGGGATTTTTTGACTGCTTGTTGAACCGTTTGCACGACAGCCCGCCACCAATCGTCCGGGTTCTGCTCGCTCCACATCGGTTTAGGGTGCGAAATCGGATGCCCGGCCGTTGCTTCGGCGACGACTTTCCCCTGGCCATCAATCAAAATCGTTTTTGTGCCGGACGTTCCGATGTCGATTCCCACGTACAATCCCATTTTCAGTTTTCCATCCCGGTTGAACGATCGTTGATTGAGAGAGCCATTTTGGCTGATTGTACAACGACCTGGCAATCGGTCGCCTGATTGGTTGACGCAAACGGTGCTTCCATTTCGAATGGAGGAGCGGACGGATTGCGTATCGACTTCTTTTTTTCAGAAAGCAAATGGTGAAGAATTTCCCGGCCCGAAATTATCTGAAGGTGATGTGGCTCGCGATTGCAATACAGGTTGTTTCCGGCTGTGATCCGTCGGGCAAAAAATCAACGGAGAATTCCCGGGCAGTAGCCAGTACCCGGCCTTCGAGCCTGAAAATGCTCGTCGTCGATGATTCGGAACTCGCTAAGGAGACCGGGCGGCGCTGGGCTGCAGAAGGACAATTCGAGCTGATCGTCGAAACATGCACGGCTCAGGAGATTCGGGACAAAAAATTTGTCGTCGATGCGAACGTTGATTTGCTGGTCATGCCAGCGGCACTGGAACCGGAATTTGTGGCTGCGGATCAACTGGTTGAAATTCCGGTCCATTCGCTGGAGTCGCCGGAGTTTTCCCAGGGGGGATTGCTGGCCCATTTCCGTGGAAACCTGGCGACGCTCGACGAGCGACAATACTCGTTGCCACTCGGTGCACCGCAGGCGATGCTGTTAATTCATGAGTCGCTGGCCAAACTTGAAGGCTTTTCCCCCCTGACCTGGGAATCGGTCAAACAGTCCCTGGCGAATGTAGACGAAGACAAACGCAAAATCGTTTATCCGGATGCGGGTGACTGGTTGGCGTGGAGTTTGTTGGCGAGGGCCGCCTCAACAGTTCGTGCCAGCAATGACCGGTCGGTCATGTTTGTGATCGAGACGCTTGAGCCGTTGATCGATTCGCCCGGTTTCATTGACGCACTGGAGAAAATGCAGGCTGAGGCGGCAGCGTTGAACCCGGATGCTCCTCGTACTCCCAACGATGTTTTCAGAATGGTCGCCGAGGGAAAAGCGTTGGCCGGTCTGGGCTGGCCGAATCCGCTCGGGAATACTGGAAGTTCTGGCGATTCGATTGCCGGAGTCTATCCGTGGCGGTTGCCAGGTTCTGTCCGAAGGTACAGTCGCAAACAATCCGCGTGGTTTGAACGCAAGCCGACGGAACAATCCCGGTTTGATTTGTTCGGTATCGATGGTCGTTGTGTCGGTGTGACGACAGCCAGTCTGCACGCTGGAACATCGATGGAATTGGCGATCTGGATGAGCAACAAGTTCAGCAACGAGCTTTGCACGCAATCAGTTGCCTCAGGTCCATTTCGCAAAACGCATTTGGTAAAGCCGAATTTGTGGATCGGAATGCCGGTGTTGCCGGATGCCGCCGAACAATGGGCTTCGGAAATCGAGGCGTCGCATGCGGCGCTGCTTCCGGTCGTTTTTCCACCGCTGGCCGGGCGGGATGAGTACCTCGCCGTGTTGGCCAGCGGCGTTCGAAAATGCCTGGTCAACGAAAAATCAGCCGAAGAAGCCTTGCATGAAACATCAACAGAATGGGCCTCAATTACCGAAAAACACGGCGTCGATGTCCAGAAAACACGAATCCGGTGGCGCAGGCCCTGAGCGAATCATCGGCCCGAAATACTTTGCGCCCTGCAGACGTTAAGGGGCAGTTCTGAGTGTGACTTCGATCGAAAGTCGCAACGGTTTTCCGTCACGAATGATATCGATCACGTTGGATGTTCCTGGTTTTGTCATTTGCACCAGCCGAAAAACCATTTTGTAGTCTTCGATGTCGATTCCGTTCCACTTGCGAATTACATCACCGACTCGCAGGCCTGCATGAAACGCCGGAGTATCGGCAGAGACATTGATGATATAGGCACCTTTCAAGTCAGGGAGTCCAAGCTGATCTGCCAACACTTCGGAGACAGGCGCAGGCTCGATCCCCAAATATCCCAACTCTACCGAACCCTTGGAAATCAGCTGCGAAGAAACAAACTGGGCGACTGAACCCGGAATCGCAAAGCTGATTCCCTGAAACTGGTCGCCCAGAATCGAAGTATTGATTCCGATCACGTTGCCGCGGGAATCGACCAGTGGACCACCGCTGTTTCCCTTGTTCACTGCTGCGTCAGTTTGAATTAACTCCTGGGTTTTTGACCGGCTGTTGGGGTCCTGCCCATAGCGATTCTTGCCGCTGATAATGCCGCTGGTGACCGTTTGCTCCAGTCCATAGGGGCTGCCGATAGCCCAAACCATTGAGCCAACCCGCAGGCTTTCGCTGTCCCCCCAAGCGGCCGGTATCAGTCCGGTTGCTTCAATTTTCAGGACTGCAAGGTCGTTTTCGGTATCTACACCTACGATTTGCGCTTTCATGATCCGGTGATCGTGCAAGGTCACGTTCACACTGCGAGAGCCTTCTATAACGTGGGCATTTGTGAGAATCAGCCCATCACTTCCGATCACGATTCCGGAACCCTGGCCGCCTGCCCATCCAAGTCCACGGCGTCCGTTGGAAACGAGTTTTTCACATTCGATGCTTACAACGCTGGGGCGAATTCGCTGGGCGATCAATTCGGAAGCCATCGAAAGGCTGGCAAGCGGGTCGGACCCAAGAATCCGGGAAGCGTTCACGTATTCGGCTTTGGCTTTGCCGCTGCTAAGTGCGTATTGATATCGTTCCGCCACCAGTGGACCTAAATGCCACAACCCGACAACGAATGCAGCGCAACAAAGGAGCCAAAAGACGGTGTAAAAGAAATCTGCCGTCGCCGGCTTGGGCTGTCGATCGCGACGGGAGGCCCGTCCGCCGGGCGGCGGCGTGCCATTTGGATTCGACGATGAACCGCCAATTTCACCTGCGATATTTCGCGGTGCTATTGGCATCGATTCAGGTCCGTTTTCTGGCAATTGCGAAGAATTTTCCATGATCGCCTCTTGTTTGGCAGGCAGCTGGCGCCCATCCTCACCGAATTTGCTTGCGGAATTTGGTTAGGGTCTATCCCGCAACAGCCCAAAATCTTCAACCATCGATTCGCCTTGCAGTTTGGATTATAGCCGAAAAAGGTTGGCAGAGACGATTACAAAACAGGTTTTGAACTGAACGCCGACGCGAATTTTCTGATGCGGCCCCAAAAAATTGACAGACGTCTTTCCCTTGAAAACAGGCTAAAGTCGTTTTCAGAATGTTGAATCGCAATGTGAACGGAGGACTATTCCCCCTAAGTAATCATTTGCCCCTGGGGTTTTCGGAAAAACGCTTTGTTAACGGTAAGTCAACGTCTTCTGATGGTTCAGGACGAACCGACGGCAACGTCGTTTCGAAACTCCAGC
>JAYVKA010000383.1:0-15832 GCA_043768885.1 Planctomycetota bacterium | reverse complement strand
CGATGTCGAGAAAAATGATTCCTACGGACGAACCGGTTCGACTGCAACGGCTGATTTCTTTTTCGAGCGAATCGTCAAAGAATTGCCGGTTGTAGACTTTGGTCAAGGTGTCATACAAGGTCTGCTTTTTCAATTCCTTGTTTTTGGATTCCAGACTTCGATTTTCCAGTTCCATGGCGTCATTTCTCGCAGTTGCGCGGGCACTGGCAACTTCGGCGTTAACCGCCATGTCTGCGAGATTCTGAATCGCTTCGGCCATCATGTCGGCGGGGCTGGGAATTTGATCCGTATTCACCGGAAACAAAGTGGCTGTTGAATCAATTTTGGCTTTCGCAGATTCAAGGAATTCAGTCAGCCGTTCTTCCGTAAAGTTGTAGTAGCGATTCGTCAGGGTTCGCAGCCGTTCGAGGGCCAGTCCCTTGTTGTACGTTGAGCAAAAGAAGTCGCCGACTGCGGCTGCAACGGCCACCCCTTTTACCAGATGAAAATCCGGATCGGCTGCCATTTCGTCCAAAACGGAAATCGGTGCGTGATGGTGACGAACAGCCTTGATCAACATCTCCGGCAGTTTCCAGGCTTCCATCATCCGAGTTGCCACGAAAACATGGTCAAAGCCCAAATTCTCCTGCTCGACCTGATGCACCTCGACCTGTTGATCGCAGGCCTTGTCCAGTACTGCCAGATATTCCATGGGAATAGTCTTGAGCATGGCCAGTCGACCAAGATCCATCAACAACGCGGTCAGAAAGTACTCACTCGCGAGGCCGGGATGGCCAATCTTGGCAAGAGTTTCCGATGCGCCGGCCTGGACGATTGATTGCATCCAGTATTCTTTGTATCGCGTAGCCAATGGACCGTTTGGCATCGAATCGTCGACCAGCGAAAAGCTGAGTGCCAATGAAGTGACAACCCGGGTTCCGAGTAGCGGGAGTGCCCTCTCGATGGCCGTTACAGGCGAACTGAATCCGAACAACGATGAATTCGTGGCCTTCAGGATCTTCGCGGATATCGCCGGGTCTTTCCGAATACAATCCAGAATTTGCCGCGATTCAACATTGGGGTCCCGTGAAAGTTCCAGCAGCCTGACAGCAACCGCTGGCAGCGTTGGAAGTTTAGAGGACGACCAGATTTTCTGCGCATCAATCATTTTACGACTGGCGCGCCTGAACGCCAGCTACAAAGGACTGTGAATGGTGATTCATGAAATCCAGTCGATCATCGACTGGATGTTCAGGATTTTGCCTAACCCTGGCAAAACGTAGGTCACGATTGGAGAAACTTCGGTGCCGCAAAACCCAGCGATTCAATTCACGGGCCCGAATTTTCGGATTATGACGAATGATTGTGTCCAACCACGAGTCAACACCGCCCATCGGTCGTGATATTGGACAATCTGATCACTTGCCGGCCTCGCAGATTTCTTCTGTTTCGCCGCTACACAACCGGGATTTCCCACTGCGAAACCAGTTCAGGCAGTTTTTTGGAAAGCTGCCCGCGGGTCAGAACGACACCAATGCCAGTGACCGCGCTCGCATGGAGGAGGTCTTCGTAGACATGCTGGGCAAACCATAAGACGGTAATGGAGTTGGGCCCAAGTTTGATCAGCTGTTTTCCCAATTCTGCAATATCCAAACCGGGCAGTTGCATGTTAATGATCACCAATGGATTGACGTTCGCACCGATCGCTTCGACAAGTTTGCCAGCCGTCGTAAAGCTGCGGAACCCGATCTGTCTCTGCCGCGCCAAAGTTCCGATGGATGATGCCATCATCAGGTCCGTTCCGAGGTGCAGGATCATCCGCTGTGTTTCTTTGGTTTCCATTTCAGGCCTTTTTCACCTTCGATAAAATTGCTGAGCCACTGCCCGGTATAGGAGGCCTCGCAACTGGCAACGTCTTGAGGCGTTCCGCACACAACCAGGTTTCCGCCAGCGGCTCCCCCTTCCGGTCCAAGATCGATCACCCAGTCTGCACGGCGGATCACATCGAGGTGGTGTTCAATCACGATAACCGTATTTCCCTGCTCTACCAATTTCCCCAGAACTCCAAGCAGTCGCGTTACGTCCTCAAAATGAAGGCCTGTCGTTGGTTCATCCAGAACATAGAGCGTATGTTGGGTGTCGCGTATTGAAAGTTCTCTTGCCAGTTTCAGCCGTTGGCATTCGCCGCCAGACAATGTCGAAGTTGGTTGGCCCAGCTGCAAATATCCAAGTCCCACGTCAACCAATGTCTTCAAAACCTGATGGATCTTTGCGATCTCCGAAAACTCCCGGGCCGCATCACTGATCTCCATTCGCAATATATCAGCGATCGTCACACCCCGGAATCGGCAAAGCAGCGACTGCGGGTTGTAACGGGAGCCGTTGCACGTGTCGCACGTCACAAACATGTCGGGCAGAAAATTCATGCTGATCTTGCGCTGACCATGCCCCGAACACTCCGGGCACCATCCGGCACTGGAGTTAAAACTGAACTGGGCCGGACCAAACCCCATCCGTTTTGCTTCGCGCGTACTCGAAAACAAATTTCGAAATCCGTTCATCACGCCCGAAAATGTTGCTGGACAACCCCTCACGTTTCGCCCCAGCGGCTTTTGATCGACTGGAACGACTCGCTGAACATTCTCTCCGCCCATCAATCCCGAGTGTGGAGCCGGTTCGCGGGCTGACAAACCGATTTTGTGAAGCATTGCCGGAACCAGCGTGTCATTTACGAGAGTGCTTTTCCCGGAACCGCTGACTCCTGTAACGACGGTCAACAAGCCAGTTGGAAAACGGACCGTCACATCACGCAGGTTGTTGCCGGTGCATTTCCTGAGCGAAATCCATTTGGAATCATCGTCCGGAGGATGTCGCAGCCGAATTGGGATGTCGAGACGGGATGATCCCGAGAGAAAGCGCCCGGTAACTGAAGCCGGGTTGGCACAAATCTCTTGCGGTGTTCCACTCGCAACGACATTCCCTCCGTGCCGGCCCGCGCCCGGGCCGATGTCGATGATTTGATCGGCGGCGCGAATGACCTCTTCATCATGTTCAACCACAACGACGGTATTGCCGGCGTCCCGCAACTGCCTGATCGTCGAAATCAACCGGTCATTGTCGCGCGGATGCAGCCCTATCGACGGCTCATCCAGAACAATACAGCAATTGATCAGCTCATTTCCAATCGCAGCCGCGAGCCGGACTCGTTGATATTCACCGCCACTGAGTGTCTTTGCCGGGCGATCAATCGAAAGATATGCAAGGCCGACGTCCATCAGGTATTTCACCCGGCTTCGCAATTGCGAAAGTATTGGAGCAGAAATTTCAGGGTGGTCGTTGGGAAATTCAGCCGACTCGAGCCAGGTTCCGATGTCGGCAATCGTCATCGCAGCAACCTGCCCGATATTTTGGGCAGCAACCGTGACCGCAAGTGACTCTGGTCTCATCCGGGTTCCAAGACAAGCCGGGCACTCTGTCTCTGCCCGCATCGACTCCATTTTTTCAAGCAACGTGTCGCTGGTCGCAGTCGCAAGCAGTTTTTCCAGCACAAGCGAAAAACCACGCACCTTTTCGCCGTTGCCGATCCAGAAGCGCTCGGACTGTTTCGTTGACCATTCGGCCAGTGGTTTGTTCGCGGTCAAACCGGAATACTCAAGAAGCGGGCCAATTCCGGCCAACAACTTTTCGCGCTGGCGAACCGGAAGCACTCTCCAAAACGAAATACTGCCGTTGTCCATCGCCTTGTCGCGATTTCCGAAAACCATCTCGGGAAGAAATTGCTCCAAAGTTCCAAGCCCATCGCAGTTGGCACAGGCTCCCTGGGGACTGTTGAAACTAAACGCCTGGGGCTCGATCGGTGGAAAGCCGATTTCGCAATCGGGGCAAGCATGTTTCGTGCTGAACAAAGTCTCTTGCCAGGCGTCGCCATCGTTCCGGCTCTGCCAGGCAATGGAAACGGTCCCGGCGGAAAGGGAAACTGACAGTCCAATCGATTCGGCCAATCGCGACTCGCACCCTTCACGCACCACAATCCGGTCCGTCAAAGCTTCGATGCTATGACTCTTTCTGGCGTCCAGTTCCGGAGTGCTCTCGATATCATGTATTTCGCCATCGATCCGGCAACGAACCAGTCTTTCGTTTCGGATTCGGGTCAGAACGTCGGCATGTTTGCCCTTCCGGTTGCGAACCATCGGAGCCAACAGCATCACGCGGGTGTTTTCCGGCAATCGGCAAACCCATTCCACGATCCTGTCGGCCGATTGTTGCCGAATTGGATTGCCGCATTTGTAGCAGTGAACAACTCCCAATCGGGCGAACAACAACCGAAGATAGTCTTGAATTCCGGTGACCGTTCCAACGGTACTCCTTTTTCCGGTGACTGCCGCGAACTGGTCAATCAACAGAGTTGGTTCGAGCCCTTCGATCAGATCGACATCCGCCCTTGGCAGCTGGTGGACAAACTGGCGGGCATAAGTTGAAAGTGTCTCGATGTATTGCCGCTGCCCTTCGGCAAACAGCGTATCAACAGCCAACGAACTTTTGCCACAACCACTCGGTCCGGTGATCACGGTCAGCCGATCATGCAGAATTTCCGCGTCCACCGATTTCAGGTTATGCGTCCGGGCTCCATGAATCACGATACGGCTATTCACGGCGGCCGCAGGCACTTTGGCCAGGTTTTGGGATTGTCGGCTGGAAATCAATTCAATGGCCACATTTGCCGGGTATGGAATCTGGAATCTGCACGCGATCCTGATTTCAGATCGACTGGATTAAGTCAATGACCGTCTGACTCATTCGCCGTGAATGGTAATGACAATTTCCCTGGCCGTCGCCTGGTTTCGATGCTCACAAAGATAAATTCCCTGCCAGGTTCCCAGGTCCGGACCGCCATCGCGAATTGGAATTGTCAGGCTATTTCCCAACAAAGAAGCCTTGACGTGAGCAGGCATGTCGTCCGGTCCCTCGCAAGAGTGCTGAAACTTCGTCGACTCCGGAACGATTCGATTCATCGCGGACTCAAGGTCAACTCGGACGTCAGGGTCAGCGTTTTCGTTCAGAGCCAGGGAGGCTGAAGTATGTTTCAGGAACAGATGAAGAAGCCCGATTTTGATGGAGTTCATTTCTGGCACGGCCTGAACAATCCGGGTGGTTATCAGATGAAAACCTCTGGGTGATGGTTTCAATTGGAGGTTTTTTTGTGTCCACATCTGGAGCATTCCAAAAAAATGAAGCATGGAATTTACCGGTGGATGGCAGAAATTTGGCCAAGCCACCACGAAACCCATGTTTGCGGAAATAGCACGAGAATAGTGGCAATTCCGCTTTCATTCCAACGGGGCCAACCGTCTTGGCCTGTTGCCAGCATGATCAAATCTCAATGAAGCCATTTGAAGGCGGAAAAAAGGGGCAGATCATTGCTTTCAATGGGGCTGAATTACCCGTTAGCGGTAGTTATCGCATTGCGGGCCATTGACAACACCTGAGGTTAGGTTCCGACCCTGCGGTAACCGGCTCCAGTGGTTTTTTCGACAAATACGAACTTTGGGAGCGATGTCCCGACCTGAACCAACCCTGTTTACCGAAACAGAATCGCGCGTGCCAACCAGATGTGCCAAATCCACGCAGATTATTTTGGGGAAAATTGTTGACATTGGATTTCAATCGGAAATAATACTGTCGTTGAGTCAAATGTCCCCAGATCGCCGTAGGAATTGGTGGTCAGGGATTTTCTGTGGCTGAACCAGCCAGCGAGTTACTTCACTTCTGCGGGTCTTGATCGGATTGAACCAATGCGACCATTTTTCAGGTAAGCCTGCACTCGCCATCAACTCCAAATAACCAAATCGGCTCCACGGAGTCGAGAGAATAAAGCGCCTCGTTTTTAAGTTGAAAAGGGAAACAGTAATGTCAAACAACGCCAAAAAAATCGGAAATGTTTTTGAGTTTATTCTCAAATTCGGTCACGACGAAGATTTTCTTCCGGACGACAGCAGAGATTTTGGGCCAACCGATGCACCTGCCGGTTCGGATGAGAAGATCGAAGTGCTGCGAAACCGGATCGTATTGGGTCAGCCGCTGTGGCACTCCGACGACCGCAAAGATTATTCGGGCCTCACAGGTGCCGTTCGTCCTCGCGAAGGCTAATTCGCCACGAATGTTTGCCGACTACGCACAAAGCGACCTGAAGACCAGGTCGCTTTTTTCGTGTGCGAAAACAAGGTTCGCGTCGGCTTGGGAAACGGCTATAATCACGGGAGTCGAAAAAGGGGCAGTTGAACCGGGCTGATCACAAAAACCTGGACATGGACCTGGAGAGGGAATAATGAATCCAATTGCACGACTCGGAATGTTTGCGGTTTGGGTCGCGAATTTGGCAGTTCCGACTTCGCCTACCTTGGTCGCGCAACAGATTGGAGTGTCGACTCCCTTTTCGGCTCTGTCCGACGGTTACTACGAACGAATGGGCGTCAATTTTGGCGGCCGGTTTGGATCTGTGCCCCGAAACGGTTCCGGCAGTTTTGGTTTTTTCAATTTTGGCCAGGGCCCCAGCTTTTCGCAGGGAAGTTTCGGGCCCACGATTCCGGCCTTTGGCGGTTACGATCCTGGCAGCAGTGCCCGATTCGGTTTTGGTCAAGTCAATCCGAATGGTTCCGGATATTCGCTGAATTTTGAAATGGGAAAAGGGAGCACGCGAAGTTTTGTTTCGCAGGCTCCATCAGTTACCGTCCAAAACGGATTCGGTGGTTCGATTTTTGACGGGTCGCAGAGGCCTTTTGTTACCAGCGTCACACCGGTTATTGGCGGTGGAAGTAATCCAGATGTGATCGACAACGGAGTTACCCGGGCGCTATCGAGCGGGCAATTGGATTTGTCGGGTTTGGGGGAGTGGACACCGGAGAAAACAGCACCTGACAACTCGACCCGGTCAGGAGTTTATTCTTCATCAACTGCGTCGACGGGAGAAAAAAGCGTCAAGGCGATCTTGGCGGAGCAAAATGCAGCGAAAGGTGTGCTGAAGGAAAAAATCGATTCGATGCGAGCCAAAGCCGACGAGTTTATTTCCGACGGGAATTTCGGTCAGGCCCGATTGCAACTGAAACGCGCCTTGGCCCTTGAAAAGGATACTGGCCGGCGAAGCGAGATCACTGCGATCCTGAATGAGCTTGGCAAATAGGGTTTGAATCGATTTGATCGCTCCGATCCGAAAGGATTATGGATTTGTCCAGCCGCCAGCCAGCAGACGCTTTTCACTCCATCAATCTTTCTGGCGGCAAGTGGGACTGGGCTATTGTCGCTGATGGGAAACGCGAGGAATTGGCTCGGGCCCGTATTGAATGCAAGCGAACCTGGAATGCGGTTTGTCAGGCTCTGATCGCAGCGAATTCCGGTACCGACGGACAACACCCCCTTTCCCTGTTACGCCGGTTCAACTGGCCAAGCGGCATTTCGAACGATCAGGTTGTGCGAATGGCTGTTGGCGGAAAATTGGCCGGCAAGTGTGATGTGAAGCTGGATGGAGAAATCCTCGCAGTTATCAATGGAGCAGAAGCAAAGCTCTTGTTAAGCCGTCCGATACTCCAAAAGTTGCCAGGGCCATGCCAGCTGGAGGTTGTTCTGTCCCCAGACCTTTGCAACCCCGCTGAAAAGCGAAACCCGGTTTCGGGTGCGTGGATTCGAATTGAACAGTAAACCCTGAACCTCGGAAACGAGTTTGGCAGAGTTTAACGGCTCGGCAAATTCGGGCGGTTACAAAGAGCCTGTCGTTTTTTCCTGTTGTCGGCTTGCTATCACTGGCAACGTCCGCGTGATTCCGTTTGTGCCGAAAGTTCCGGTTTTTCGCGGGACGATGTTGATTTGGTACGAAACTCGAGCAGTTTCACCAACCTGCTTTACCAGATTGAACCATGTCAGGAATCAGCAAACAGGTTTCCCAGGCACGTTCCGCCATTCCGGGACTGGGCGACCCCGCAGCCAGGCGCACCGTATTCGTTTGCGTTTTTCTTTGCGCGATTGCGGCGGGTGCATGGGCATACATGAATCCAGGAAACTGGACAGCGAGCCAGTCGCTTGTTGTCCGTGATGACTTGTTGGGCGATTCATTCAAACCCGGCCGGTTCAACAGCCTCGAATCGATGAAGGCTGCCCAGGAAACGATTTTTCACATCGCCAGAAAACCCGAAGTAATTCGCGCTGCAATTCGCGAATGCGGCCGTTCGAATGAAATCTCGAACGAGGAGATCGAACAGTACCAGCGATTCATTTCGATCGTCGCTCCGAACGGTGGCGAATTTGGAAAGACTGAAGTTTTTGTATTGCGCGTTCGGGAAAAGTCCGTTGAACAGGCTGAGTTCCTGATCGAATCGCTGACTTCCGAGATCGAGAGTCATCTCCAGATTGTGCGCACCAGCCTGATGGCCAGCATGCAGGCGGAGTTGGCGTCGAACGTCGCGAGAACAAGCGAACATTACGCTGACCTGGTCAAGGAAATCCAGAAAGTCGAAGAATCGGTTGGAGCTGATCTGGGTTCATTGCGGGGATTGATCGATCCGAATTCCGGAGCCGGAGATTTGCAGCGTTCGCTGGAGCAAATCCGGCTCGAAATTCGATCTGCGGAAAACGATCGCGAAAGGGTCGCCAGGCAACTGGACCTGGTCCGCCTGGCAATGCAGCAATCGTCTGGCGAGTATCTGACAACCAGTAATGATCTGTTGGAACTGCAACCGGTACTGAAGCGACTCAATGACGGATTGATCGATTCCCGACTTTCACTTTCCCTCGCAATGGGGAAATACGACTCGGGTCATCCACTCGTTGAGAACGCCAAAACGGCTGCCTCCCAAACGCTGGATCAAATCCGGTCTGTCCTGGACAGCACCGAACAGGGCCTGGTTTCGCAACTCGCAATGTATGAACAAAAAGTCGCGCGGTTGTTTGAAGCCGAAAAAGTCTGCGCGAACCGACTGATCGAAATTGGAAAACTCCGAGTCACGTACAAAAGTCTGAGTGACGAGTTGACCAAACGCGGAGATTCACTGGCCAAGACAAGAACCGAGTTGGCAGAAATTCAGGCGTTGGCCGAGTCGGCTGAGGAGGTGAGCCTGATTACCCGGGTTGGAGAACCGCAAACGGGAACGCGACCAGACGGCATCTCGAAACGGGCGATGGTCTTCGCGGGAATGTTGGGTGGACTGATGATCGGCATTGGTTTGGTTGTGTTGAGGGGAGGCCCCAATACGATATCGGCCGAAAAAAGAACTGCAGACTCGTTCACCAAAACCGAAAAGCCCAATGCGATGGGCACCGACGAAAAAATTGTTCCCGCCAGGAATAGTCCGGGGCCGATGCCAAAGCCCGGGCAACTGAAGCCGGAAAAACACGACGATTCGCTCAAAAAGGCCGCTGTGGAACAACCTGTGAAAACGGCAATGGCAGAACTGAAAACGCTTGTCGCTGCCAAGCCGCTCGAACTGAAACCGTCAATTGCCAGGCCCGTGGAGGTTAAACCTGCGGACGCAAAACCGGTAGTCGCGAAAACGGTTCAGGGCTTATCTGACGGAACACCTCCGGTGACGACTCCGCCAGCGACACCAGCAAAAGCATTCGTAACCGGGGGCATAACAGAACCTCTTCAGTCGGTTTCCAGGCCCGCCGCACCACAGGCCCTGTCGCCATCCCAGCCCAAAGTCTTGCCGCCAGTCCCTGTAAAACCCGCTGCTTCCAAACCGCCAGAAAAAACGGTTGAGAAAAAGTCTCAGGCACCTGCTGTTGAATCTTCTCCACCTGCAGTTCGCGCGGGAATGATGGTGCCGAATCCAACAGGACGACCAGGGCATATTCTGAAGACGGCTGATCTTGTTGGAGATTCCAGTCATCGACAGGCAAGGTCCGATACGGCAAATTCCACTTCCAGCGCCGGTAGCCTTACATCGGCCGATATTGATGGCCTTGTTCCACCGACTCCTACAACGACAACGTCCAAGTCGGCTGCCAAGTCGGAACAGGGTCCGGACGATGGTTCCATGTCAACGGGTGTTACTACACGCTTGAACGAAAACAAATCGGTCGTCCAGTCGGTGTCATCCGGCAAGACAGTTCGCAGTACCGACTTGGAGCACAATCAAACCGTTTCACTGGAAAACCTTCAAATTCAACTAATCCGAAAACAATTGGAAGAGTTGGACCCGAACATGTCCTTTGACGTATTCTGCGAGGCAGTTCGAAAAGAGGAGCCTCCGAAAAACCAGGATGCCTGATCACGGGTTCTGTGGTTGACAGCAGGGAGTTGCAAACGGTCCAATCGTCATACGACGTGCAACGGAATAGTACACTAGCTGGCGGCCCGACCCCTGCCCTCAATGACCAGGAAATTTGATTTTCAGATTCAGGCGCAACCGGACGAAACGACTTGCGGGCCATCTTGCCTTGCTTCTGTCTTTCGCTATTTCGGTGATGATGTCGAATTGGGGGAAGTAATTCGCGAAACGCCATCACTGGATTCTGGCGGTACTCTTGCTGTTCTGATGGGCTCCTATGCAATGCGACGTGGATATTCCGTTCGAATATTCACTTACAATCTGCGGGTCTTTGATCCGACCTGGTTTAAAGCAATCAATGGCGGGCCAGATGCGGCTGCGACCGATGACCGATACCCGGCTGGTACCCTGAGACCAGTTGTGGATTTGGTTGCCAAACTGGAAGCACAGCGATTGGCCAAGCGGTCGATTCGGCTTCAAGCTGCTTGCCAGGCGTATATCGAATACATTCAGGCCGGAGGCGAAGTATTGATGCACGAGCTGAACCGGGAGTTGCTTCAGTTTTTTCTAAACCGCGATATTCCGCTTTTAACTGGGCTGAGTTCGACCTGGCTGTATCAGTGTGCCCGCCAAATCGGTCGGACCAACCAGCCGGACGATGTGCGCGGTGATCCGGAAGGACATTTTGTTGTCATTCACGGGTATGATACGGTGCGGGATCAGGTCAATGTGGCTGACCCGTGGTTGCCCAATCCATTTCCGAATTCAGACGGCAACAAGAGTTTTTACAAGGTTGGCATGGATCGGCTTGAGAGCGCAGTCCTGTTGGGGGTGTTGACCTACGATTCGAATTTGATGGTGGTGGAGCCGGTCGACAAACCGGCTGTCTAGCGGATGCAGATTTACATAGTTGCCAACTCGACGAAGGATTGGCCGGCACAAATGCCGGGCGTCGAGGTTGTTGATGCCCGAACGTATTTGACTGATCCGGCATTCAGCGAGCAGCGAAACGCCAAAGTCTTTAATCTCTGCCGATCGTACAAATACCAAACCACCGGATATTACGTTTCGCTTTTGGCCGAAGCCCGCGGTCACAAGCCGTTGCCAAATGTTGCGACGGTTCGCGACCTGAAGAACCAGTCGGTGGTTCGCATGGCGTCGGAGGATCTGGAGCGGCTGATGGAATCCAGTCTCGCTCCGATTCGAAGCGACAAATTTGTACTGAGCGTTTATTTCGGCCAGAATCTGGCAAAGCGATATGAAAAGCTGGCTCAGAGCCTGTTTAACCAGTTTCAGTCTCCGTTGTTGCGGGTTTATTTTTCACGGAGCGACAGCGGCTGGCAAATCAGGCGAGTCGAACCGATCGCAGCCAATGACGTTCCGGCCAGTCACCTTCCGTTCCTGATCGAAGCGGCGACTACTCATTTCTCCAATCGTCGTTCTCCGACCCGCAAGAGCTCCAAAACACGCTACGACATGGCCATTCTGCACGATCCGGCAGATCCGGAGCCGCCATCCGATGAAAAGGCGCTGCAAAGGATCATTCGGGCCGCTGCAAAAATGGGAATCAACGCCGAACTGATCACGAAAGACCGGTTTGGAAACCTCGCCGAATACGACGCCCTGTTTATTCGCGAGACAACCTGCATTAACAACCATACGTTTCGCTTCAGTCGCAAAGCGGCGGGCGAAGGGCTGGTTGTGATCGATGACCCGGTTTCGATTTTGCGTTGCACGAACAAGGTCTATTTGGCTGAACTGCTGACGAGGCACAAGGTTCCGATCCCCAAAACGATTGTTGCACACCGTGACAACGCTTCGTCGATCGGAACAAGCCTCGGGTTTCCCCTGGTACTCAAAAAACCGGACAGCGCGTTTTCCCGTGGAGTCGTCAAGGTTGCCGATGAATCGGAACTGGCTGTTCGGTTGACAGAGTTTTTCGAAGAGTCGGACCTGGTTGTCGCCCAGGAGTTTCTGCCAACGACCTTTGACTGGCGCATTGGAATCATCGACGGCCAGCCCTTGTACGCCTGCAAATACTACATGGCAGATGGACATTGGCAGATCGTCCACAGTGAACGGACAGGCGACAGTCGTTATGGGCGCAACGAGACGGTGCCCATCGAGCTGGCTCCGCAAAAGGCAGTAAAAGTCGCGCTCAAGTCGGCCAATCTGATCGGCGATGGTCTTTATGGAGTCGATGTCAAGGAATCAGGCGGAAAATTTTACGTGATCGAAGTGAATGACAACCCAAACCTCGATGCTAACGTTGAGGACTCTGTTCTAAAGGACGAGCTTTACTTGCGAATCATGAGCGTTTTCCTTCGCAGAATGGAAAAGCAGAGAACGGGTTACGCGTAAGCGATTTCGTTTGAGTTTTGTAGCATGGTTGGAGACCTGAATGGAGGAAGTCCGGAAACTACATTTGTTCGAAGCCTTTGGCGTCGAACTGGAATACATGATCGTCGACTCGGCGACGCTGGATGTCCGTCCTGTTTGCGATGAGGTAATCCGGCTGGCAACGGGCAGCATACAATCCGAAGTCAGCTTTGGTCCGATCGCCTGGAGCAACGAATTGGCAGCCCATGTGATCGAGCTGAAGACCGACGGCCCGGCGGAGAGCCTGAACGGGCTTTCGGATTTGTTTCTGGAACACGTTCGAAAGATTAACGAGCTGGCCTTCGAAAACGGCTGGCAATTGATGCCCGGTGCAATGCATCCGTGGATGAACCCGGACACTGAAATGAAGCTGTGGGCTCATGAATACAGTCCGGTCTACGAGGCCTACAACCGTATCTTTGACTGTCGCGGACATGGCTGGTCGAATTTGCAAAGTGTTCATCTGAATCTGCCGTTTGCAAATGACGAAGAGTTTGGCCGATTGCACGCGGCGATTCGTCTGATATTGCCGTTGCTTCCCGCCATCGCCGCCAGCTCGCCAGTCTACGGAGGAAAGATTTCAAAATTCGCCGACAGCCGAATGGAGTTTTACCGGACCAACTCGGCAAGGATTCCTTCGTTGACCGCGGGCATCGTTCCGGAACCGGTATTCAGCCGAGCCGAATACGACTTAAAGATTTTTCAGCGCATCTATCGCGACATCGCACCGTTGGACAGCGAAGGCGTTTTGCAGGACGAGTTTTTGAATTCTCGTGGAGCGATTGCCCGCTTTGGACGGGGCAGTATTGAGATTCGCGTTTTGGATATCCAGGAATCACCGGCTGCCGATCTGGCCGTCGTCCAAATAATCATTGCACTGTTAAAGAAACTTGTTGCTGAAGACTGGAGCAGTCTGCAATCGCAGCAATCGGTTCCAACTGGCATTCTGCAATCGTTGATGCTTGAATCGATCCGCCTCGCGGAGAACGCGATCGTCACCAACCCGGCAATTCTGCGGCAGTTTGGACGATTGGAGCAAGCCGTGCCGCTGGCCGATTTATGGAAAACACTGGCGGCAGAATTGGAAGAGGACAACGCAGAACTGCGGAAACTGAATGAACCCGGCGGACCATTGAATACGATTCTCACCTCGGGTACTTTGTCGCGCCGGCTTCTGAAGCAAGTTGGTACTACACCGACGAAGGCCCGTCTGCACCAAACCTGGGATCAGTTGTGCGACTGTCTTCAGTCCGGATCGATGTTTCTGCCGGACTCCGGAGATTGAAACTCGATGTCGAAATCAGGTCGTGAACCGAAACGCCGGCAACTGTTGCTGTCCTGCGAACATGCGACGAACAAGGTTCCTGCAAAATTTCAGAAGTTGTTCGCAGATGATCCGCGTGTCCTGAGTTCACATCGGGGTTGGGATCCGGGAACGCTGGAACTTGGCAAGCGGCTTGATCGTGAATTCGGGACTGGGCTTCATTTGGGGCAGGTTTCCCGTTTGCTTGTGGAACTGAACCGGTCGCTCAATCATCAGCGACTGTTTTCGGAATTTTCAGAGCCGCTACCAGACGCTGAACGCGAGATTTTGATTCAAAAGTATTGGAAACCGTATCGCGAGAAGATACAGGAAGAGATCAAGTCCCGGATTCGACGCGGCGAAAATGTGATTCACATTTCACTTCACAGCTTTACGCCGGTTTACGATGGAGTTGCTCGCGAGGTCGACATTGGGCTACTGTTCGATCCTAAACGACGGGCAGAGGTAGCGGCTGCCAATCGCTGGATTGCCGATCTGAAGAAGCGATTGCCCGATTTCAGGGTTCGGAGAAACTATCCCTATCGGGGCACCAGCGATGGATTGACGACTTCCTTGCGAAATTTTTTTCCGGGCAAGAACTACGCCGGAATTGAGCTGGAAATCTCGCAAAAATTTCCCCTTGGTCCAAAAGTAAAATGGATCGATTTACAAAAAAAGCTGGTCGATTCCATTCGGTTTCTTACCAGCCTTGATTCTTGACGAATTCGAGCCCCGAAATTTTTTGTTTCAAAAAGTTAATGGAAACTTCGCGGCTCCGCGCTACTTCCCAATACTCGTTCCAGGGCTCCGCCCTGGAATGCAATGCTCCGCAGGCTCCGCCTGCATTTAAGCAAACAAGTGCCAGAGCCTCGATTGCAGCCCGTTTCAGGGCAGAGCCCTGGAACGAGTTTTGACCTCCGGCCTTGCCACTAACACTCAGTTTTTAAGGTCTACCAGAATTGGAATTGCCTGGTTATTTTTTGCCCGCGTCTGGAGCAGAAGTCGCCGTTTCCACGTCCGATGTTGAACCCTTATCGATCGATTTCAGCACATCCGTGTGAACGAGAATGGCCATGGTTTTCATTCTGACATAGCCTTCCGAGAGGTAGACGTATCCTTCGTGCTTGCCATTTACGCCCCAGGAGTTTTTTACGATGTAATAGGCCCGGCCGTTTTGATCGTGAGCGCGGCCGACCAAATGCATCAGGTGGTCATCCGTGGTTGAAAGACTCTCAAATGCTTCCTGCCGTTTTTGCTGATCGACCGCTGGCTCGTCTTCTGGCATCGTGCGCCATTGTTGCCCGCCTGACTCCGGTGGAAGAACCGCAAAACCCTGGTTAGACAGGAAACTGCTTTCGCTGACATCGCCGTCCCAAGCGACAGTGAATCCGGTATCAATGGCCCGATTGATAGTCGTTATCAAATCGTCCAGCGGCACATTCTCAAACGAACCGCTGCTAAAGTTGTCGGGAATCTCCAGCACAAACGGTTTTCCAAACGGGTGATGCGAGAACGAAGTCAGGTTTACGTAGTCTTCCGGTTTCACGCCCAGGTGATCGCGGAATTCCGTCGGAGTCCATGACTTGCCTTCCCAGTCGAATCGTTTGGGCGCGGCACCGACATAAACGTCCAGCACCGCCGACACGGCGTCGTCCCAGCGACTACTCAATTTTCCGCGGCCTTCGAGTGCCTTTAGCATTCCGCCCAGGACGGCTTCCACCTCGGAGTGGTCATGCCCCGTTCCCGAATCAGCACGATTGCCTGGAAAAATCTGCTCGGGGACCAAACCGGCGGACTCAATCGTGTTCGCATAGTCGTGGGCCAACGCGCCTTCACCGAAATTGGTTTTCCCCTGTCGCCACACGAAGTTCTGCGCCTTCCGCTCGTACATTTTTCGAACGATAAACATCTCGGA
>JAYVKA010000382.1:0-7387 GCA_043768885.1 Planctomycetota bacterium | reverse complement strand
CGAGCTTTTTGACGATCAATTCGTCCAGCCCGTTGTCAACCAGGCTGGGTGGGACTTCGTAGATCGAGAATTCCTTGTCCCGTTCTTCGATAACGGCTTCGACCGGAACGTTGCAGAACAAGGCAATCTTTTCGCGGTCCGATCGTGGAAGCTCGCGCTCCGACCGGCAGATCAGGATATCGGGCTGGATTCCGATCTGTCGAAGTTGTCCGACGGAATGTTGAGTCGGTTTCGTTTTCAGTTCACCAGCCGCTTTCAAATACGGTATCAGCGTCAAATGAATGTACAGGCAATTTTCCTTGCCGTGGTCCAGCGAAAACTGGCGAATCGCTTCGAGAAAAGGCAGACTCTCGATGTCGCCAACCGTTCCACCGATTTCGGTGATCACCACATCGGTTTTGTCGTCAGCCAGCTTGCCGATGCAACGCTTGATTTCATTCGTAATGTGCGGAATGACTTGCACTGTTTGACCGAGAAACTCGCCGCGCCGTTCTTTTTCGATCACGCGCAGGTAGATCTGGCCGGTCGTATAGTTCGAATCGCGAGTCAGCGGGCCGTTTGTAAATCGCTCGTAGTGGCCGAGGTCGAGGTCCGTTTCACTGCCATCGTCCAGGACGTAGACTTCGCCGTGCTGATAGGGGCTCATCGTCCCCGGATCGACGTTGATGTACGGGTCCAGCTTTTGCAATCGAACGCGCAAGCCCCGCCGCTCAAGCAACATGCCAATCGAGGCACTGGTGAGTCCTTTCCCCAACGAACTGACGACTCCGCCAGTCACAAAAATGAATTTCGTCATGAATTCGCCCCGAAGAATTGCCCTGTAGAAGTGTGGGATAATCCAGTAACTCGTCCTTCACCGGATTCCACCAAGTTGGGCCCAAGTTGTTTTGCAAAGCACGCAAACTGCTGCAAAATCACTGGCCCGGAAGATTCTAACAGCTGGCCATCCGACTGACAAATGACCGGTAATCCTCGGCCGTGTCGATGCCGCGCGAACCCGATTTGGCAACCGCCACCGTGATTTCGTGCCCCGCCTGCAAAATTCGCAGTTGCTCGAGAGATTCCGTCTTCTCTGCGACCGATTGAGGCAGCGCAGAAAAAACGGGCAAAAACTCCCGACGATAGACGTACAGTCCCAAATGCTGGAGCCAAATCGGCGGATCAGCCAGCAACATTGACGGATCGAAATTTCGGGGGAAGGGAATCGGGCTGCGGCTGAAATACAGACTTCGGCCACGGCGATCCAAAACAACTTTGACCACCGAAGGATCGTCCAGCATTTTCTTGTCCCTCAACCGACAAGCGATCGTCGCCACAGGCACTTCCGGATCATGCATAATCTGTTGCACTGCCAAATCAATATTGGCCGCCGCCATTTCCGGCTCATCACCTTGCAGATTCACCCACAAATCAAACTCCGGATGGCGAGCACAGACTTCGGCGACCCGATCGGTACCACTTTGATGCTTTGGGTCCGTCATCTCAACAGCGGCGCCGAATTTTCGGGCGACTTCGGCGATTCGGTCCGAGTCAGTGGCGATAAAAACCGCGTCTGCCCGGGAAACCGAACAGGCCGACTCCCACGTGTGAACAATCAGCGGTTTGCCGGTTTCAGCCAGCAGCATTTTTTCCTGTAGCCGGGTCGAAGCCAGTCGAGCCGGAATCACAATGGCCGTTTTCAAACCGTATCCCTCGAACTATTTCGTTTTTGTCAAGCGATTGGGATTGCTGAATAAGTAGCACGGCGGTCCTCCGCCGTGAATCTCGGTGGAGGACCACCGAGCTACTTTGGCCGACTCGCCCTACAACCCCTCGCCGCCAGATTCTCCAGACTCAGACTTTTGTTCGGAGCCCGAACCCTCTTCACCACTGGATGCTGCCTTGGCCCGCTTTTCCTCTTCCTGTTTGGCTTTCTGCATTGGGTTTGCGCCGCGTTCACCCATCCGCTCGCCATCGCGGCCACGCATCGGGCCTGTCTCGAGTTTGGCTGGTTGATCCGAAATCTGGCGAGGGTAAACATTGTTTTCCGCGTCAGTATCCGCAGACTCAAGCATCGGATCCAGAATCACGCGTCGGACTGCTTTGGCAGTCAAAAACATCCTGGCAACTTTGGAGTTATTGCTTCGCCAAATTTCGACCGGAATGCGATGCGTCTCGAAAGTGCCGTCTTCGAATTCTAGTTTGACATTGATCGGCGCGACCAATCCGCCCTGATTGGCAAACTCGACAACGTAGACCGTCGGTAGCTGGCTGAACAATTCCAGCTGCGTTTCGTCCAGGCCCTTCAGCATCTTCTCGTATTGCTCGCGGTCTTCATCAGTTACCCGCAACGGATTGTATTCGTTGTAGAAGTCGATCAACTCCGGGAATCGCTCGGTCCGTTTTGCGAGGTCCCGATTGCGTTGTTCGGAAAGCGTTTCCGGTTTCAGCGCGTCACGGGCCTGCTCCTGGGGCTTCTCGATGTAACTCGCTCCAGTATCCAGTCGCATCTTCCGAACATTTTCGACCGAAATGTCTACCTGGTCCGTGCTGTAGAACCAGCCGCGCCAGAACCAGTCGAGATCGACTCCCGAAGCGTCTTCCATCGTCCGGAAAAAATCGGCAGGCATCGGCCGCTTAAACATCCAGCGGTTGGCGTATTGCTTGAACGAGAAATCAAACAGCTCTCGACCCAGCACCGTTTCCCGCAATACATTCAGCGCCGTCGCAGGCTTCGCATAGCCGTTATTGCCAAACTGAACCAGAGAATCACTGCTGGTCATGATCGGCATCTGGTTGGGATCGGCCATGTATTCGGCGATTTCTGCCGGCTCGCCGCGTCGCGATGGATATTTTTCTTCCCATTCCTGTTCGGCCAAATACTGCATAAACGTATTCAGGCCCTCATCCATCCACGTCCATTGCCGCTCGTCACTGTTGACGATCATGGGAAACCAGTTGTGGCCGACTTCGTGGATGACGACGCTGATCAGCCCGTACTTGCTGCGCGGCGAATACGTGCCGTCTTTCTCGGGTCGTGGGCCGTTGAAACAAATCATCGGATATTCCATCCCTCCGACCGGGCCGTTAACGCTGATCGCTACCGGGTAGGGATAGTCAAACGTCATTCGCGAATAGACTTCCAAAGTGTGGGCCACGGCGTGCGTGCTGTAACGGCTCCACAACGGCTCGCCTTCATTCGGAAAATAGGACATCGCCATCACGGTTCGGTCGCCGAGTTTGCATCCCATCGCATCCCAAATAAACTTGCGGCTGGAAGCAAAAGCAAAATCGCGAACCATCTCGGCCTGAAACGACCACGTTTTCTTCTCTTTTGATTTTTGCTTTTCCCGTTCGAGGGCCTCATCGGGAGTCGCGACAAAGACTGGAACACCCGACGTTCGGGCCCGTTCCAGGTTTTCGCGCCAGGCCTGGGTCAACACGATATCCGGATTCTGCAACTCGCCGGTCGAGGCGACAACGTGATCGGCGGGAACCGTGATATTGACCGTGTAGTTCCCAAACTCAAGCGTAAATTCGCCGGAACCGAGGAACTGTTTGTGTTGCCAGCCGTTGACGTCGGTGTAAGCACAGGCCCGGGGATACCACTGGGCCATCTCGAAAATGCAATTGCCGTCGCTTTCGAATTCCTCGTATCCGCTGCGACCACCGGCCAATTTGCTGTTGTTGATCTTGTAAAACCAGTCGACTTCGAAAGTGTAGCTGGCACCGGTCGGCACGGGTTTCGGCAAGTCGATTCGCATCATCGTTTTAACAATGGTGAACTTCAACTCGCTGCCATCAGCCGAATCGCGGACCGAACGAATCTTCATCGATCCGTCAAACTTGCCCAACGCGATTTGACGACGTAGTTGTTCCAGAGAAACCGTGTCCCGTCCACCGGCAGTTTGGGTCAGCTTCGAATCCGAATCCGGAGCGTGGATATTTGCGTCCAGTTGCAGCCAGATGTAAGTGAGCGGGTCTGGTGAACGGTTGGTGTAAGTGACCTTTTCATGGCCGGTGATCGCGCGTTGCTCCTCGTCCAGTTCCACATCGATCACATAGTCGACGTTCTGCTGCCAATAGGCATGTCCCGGTGCGCCGCTGGCCGTGCGATAGTCATTGGGAGTCGGCAGAATTTCTTCGAGCTGGCGAAACTTGTCGTGCCAGGTCGCCCGGTCCACTTCCTGGGCTGACAGCCCTTCGGTTCCGTACCCGATCGCAACCGCCACCAAAAACGTCTTGAGGGCAATTTTGGCCCAAATAGAAAAACAACTTCTCATGGATTTCATCGCCATTGTCTTTTGTATGACCTCGGTTTTGGCTGGGGTTCCTGGTGCAGTTTCATTTGAACCGGAAGCCAAACGTCCGGCAATGGTTTGGGATGTACGGATGGCTCCCGATTTCGGGCGATTGCAAAAACGGGCAAATTCTGTGACATTTTCTGTTCATCGATTCCTTTGAACCCAACTCTATCCGTTATTGTCCACTTGTTATTCAAGTGGCTATTCGCCAAGTCTCTACCTACCGCCTGGTTTTCCGGACGATTCATGAACGCCCTGACCGATATCCGCTCCCGTTTTTCGACGGCCTTGAAGGGCCTAACCGAATCCGCCGACGAATTTCTGGGAATGGTGCGCCCCGCCCAGGATTCGAAGTTCGGTGATTACCAGGCCAACTTTGCGATGTCGTTGGGAAAGAAACTTGGCCAGTCACCGCGCGACGTCGCAGGCAGGGTGGTCGAGCAGGCCGATTTTGGCGGTTTATGTACCAAAGTGGAAGTTGCCGGTCCGGGCTTCATCAACCTGACTCTCGATGATCATTGGCTGCGTGACCAATTGACGAAAGCGTTGACAGATGAGCGACTGGGAATCGATAAAGTCAATCAGCCAAAAACTTTTGTCGTCGATTTCTCGTCGCCCAACGTCGCCAAACCGATGCATGTCGGCCATATCCGCAGCACGGTGATTGGCGACGCGATCTCCCGCATCCTGAAGTTTCTTGGCCACAAAGTGATTACCGACAATCACCTGGGAGACTGGGGAACACAGTTCGGAATGATCATTTACGGCTTCCGCCATTTCCGGGACGAGAAGCGATATGCCGAAAACCCGGTCAAGCATCTGGGTGAACTCTATCGACAAGTCCGTGGCCTGGTTGATTACCACGCAGCAGTTGGACAGGTGCCGAAACTGGCGACGGCATTGAGGGTGCTGACCGAACAGCCTGAATCGGCTGACAAAAAAGAGGCCAAAGAACATCGCCGCCAGACAGAAAAACAGCGAAGCAGAGTCGCAGAACTCCAGCAAGCCATTGAGGAAAACAACTCAAAAATTCAGAAGACCGATTCGAATCCTGCCGCCAAGCAAATGGCGCTGGCCCATCCGGATGTTGCGGCGAAAGTTCTCGAAGAAACCGCTGCCCTTCACGAAGGGGACGAGGAAAACGTCAGGCTCTGGAACGAATTTCTGCCGCACTGCCTGAAAGACATCGAGCGGGTTTACAAACGGCTTGACGTCACCTTCGACCAACAGCTGGGCGAAAGTTTTTACCACGATCAATTGGCGACTGTCGTTAAAGACCTCGAGGCAAAGAAGCTGTTGCGGGAAAGCGATGGGGCGACGTGCCTGTTTCTCGACGGCTTTGATACGCCGATGATCGTCCGAAAACGGGACGGCGCATTCCTCTACGCAACGACCGACCTGGCGACCATTCGTTACCGAATGAAGATCTGGAATCCCGACGCGATGCTGTACGTCGTCGATCATCGCCAGGGCGAACATTTTGACAAATTGTTTGCGGCCGGAAAAAAATGGGGCTTTAACGACGTACACATGGTCCATGTCAGTTTTGGAACGGTGCTTGGCGACGATGGAAGGCCCTTCAAAACCCGATCGGGAGACACAGTCGGGCTGGAGGGATTGCTGGACGAAGCCGAAGAAAAGGCCCGGGGCGTATTGAAAGGGATGGAGTCACCGCATCTGGCCGGTTTGTTCGATGAACAGCTTGAACAAATCGCAAAAGTCGTGGGAATTGGAGCTCTAAAGTACGCCGACCTCTCACAGAATCGGGCTTCGGATTACAAATTCAGCTACGACAAGATGCTGGAGCTTAAAGGGAACACGGCGACCTATTTGCAGTACCTTTACGCACGAGTGCAGGGCGTTTTTCGTGAAGGCGACATTGATCCGACAAGACTTCGAAACGACCCGCCGGAGATTATTCTTGGCAATGACGTCGAGCGGCAACTGGCGATCATGCTAACCCGTTTCAGCGAAGCACTCGACGAATCAATGGTCGATTACCGGCCGAATATTTTGGCTCAGTACATGTTCGAGCTGGCTCAGCAATTCTTCCGATTCTACGACCAGTGCCACGTGCTGAAAGCCGAGGATGCGTCGCTTCGCCAGTCGCGATTGGCCCTGTGCGACATTACCGCCCGCACCATTCGGCAGGGATTGAGTCTTCTGGGAATTCACGTTATCGACCGGATGTAGGCACGTTGAAAAAGAACCGGGACAATTCGTGGCGCGACACCGTGGTCTGCGGTGATGCGCTCGAAATTGTCCGACAGATGCCCGATGGTTGCATCGACACGATCGTCACCAGTCCGCCGTATTATCAGCAGCGTGATTACGGTTCGCCCGGGCAAATTGGTCAGGAAAAAACGCCCGAAGCGTACGTTCAACGACTAGTCGATTTGTTTGCGGAGATCGGCCGCGTGACTCATGATCGCGGTTCCGCCTGGGTTGTGATCGGCGACAAGTACGATTCGGGTCGACTGATGGGAATGCCATGGCGATTCGCTTTGGCGATGCAGGATGCGGGCTGGATTCTGCGAAGCGATTGCATCTGGCACAAACCGAACGCAATGCCTTCGGCGGTCAAGAACCGGCCGACGACGGATCACGAATACATTTTTCTGTTTTCGCGGTCTGACAATTATTTCTACGACATCGATGCCGTTCGCCAGCCGCACGTCACGTTTTCGGAAAATTCGAAGATGAAGGGTGGCCGGAAACATTTTGGCGAGCGGGGTGGAACGCCTGAGCAGGGCAAGAATTCCGGCAACTCAAACTTGCATGACGGCCGCTGGGATCAGGCTTTTCACCCCAAAGGCCGCAATCGCCGCACCGTCTGGTCGATTCCTCTCTCAAAATTCCGCGAAGCCCACTTTGCCGTCTTCCCGGAATCCCTCGTCGAAATCTGCCTGAATGCCACCTGCCCGTCAGGCGGCACCGTCCTCGACCCGTTCTTCGGCGCTGGAACCGTAGGAGTCGTTGCAAAACGGCTGGGCCGGCATTACGTCGGAATCGACTGCAACGAAGAGTATTGTGAACTAAGCAGGAATCGAATTACAACTTTAGTTCCCCAGACTTCTGCTCAATAATTTTCACCTCTCCTGATT
>JAYVKA010000381.1:0-12568 GCA_043768885.1 Planctomycetota bacterium | reverse complement strand
CCCTGGAACAAGTCAGGTGGGTTGTGCTTCTTCAGCCTGCATCTGACGGACTTTCGCCAGCGTCAGCCCGTGATAGCCCAACAGCCGGTCTATGTACATGGCGTGGATTTGTTCTACGGTTGCTACAGGATGTTGACTTCGAATTCCCGCCCGCATGAACTGCCTGGCGGTTTCCGTCAGCTCAAACGCCTTGGCAATTCGCTGCCCGCCTGACATGCGTCGCAGAGTCTCGCGCCATACGGCCAGCGCCTCGCGCCCGGCTTCAGTTTCAGCAGCAATTCGATCTTCCAGTTTTTCGATCATGACCGCTCAAGCATATCCGAAACCAGTTGCCATTGCTGAGGCAGTCCGTCCTCGAGCAGACGTCGCTGAATGAAATCGCGGTCCAATCGTTCCGCTTGAACTGCGACCATGTGCTGCACGTCCTGAATTTGCCGCTCGGACCCACCACTTTCAACGGACCATCGCAATTTGGCGACGATCGTGTCTTCCGGTGTTGCCAAAAAAACGGGTGAGCCCATCACAGTCTGTTTCTGCCTTCGATCCAATTCGCTTCGCCTGGACGGGTCGTTACCCAAAATAAAGAAATCGGCTTTGTCGCCGCTATCGGTATCGATCAGATTCGCCATTCTGCCTTCCCGAAGTGCAATTTCTGACAGATAGTAGCGGGGAGCCGGGAAGGCCTGAATCAGCTTTGGAATTTTTTCCGCGGGCAAATCGATCACGATGTCAATGTCATGGGTGGTCCGTGCTTCTCCATAAAAACTGGATGCGTGCGAACCGACAAGCATGGCGGCAATGCCAAGCCGTTCAAGTTCGGCGAAAATCTTCTTTAAAAATTCGGCTTGGGACATGTTTTTGTCGGATTGTAATCCGGTTTGATTCTTCCTCCCCGGGGCCCGCGGGGGAAACCATGCCGTGATGGCTCCGCTTGCCGGTCCACTCGGGAGGCGGAGCCTCCGTTGCAGTGTGTTCCAGGGCGGAGCCCCGGAACAAGTTACCGGAACAAGATACTGGAACAAATTAGTTGGCGGGCTCCAGTATCGATATCCCGGTTACGGTCTCGCCGACGCGTATCGTTCCGGCCTGCAGAACAGTTGCTGTGATTCCGCCGTGGCCGCGCATCGCTTGATAGCCTCCTGGGCCGAGGGCTGCTTCCATGTGGCTGCACGGTTCACAGTCGCCGGTTCCCTGCAGAATCGCATCGCCAATTTGAAATTTCAGTTTGCGAAGCGCATGCAGATTGACTCCGCTGACAACTATGTTGCGCCGAACCAATGACGGATGGACTTCGGACCGGGCAAGTAGCGATGCCACAACACCCAAGTGTTCGTACTGGATCAAAGTCACCATTCTTTTTCCTCCGGCACTGCCCGTGTAACGGTCTCCAATCAGTCCTTTTTCCAGACTACATTCGACTTCATCGACCGCGATGACTGGTTGTCGCCGACCGCTGCGCAATCCGATCCATCGGACTGTCCCTGTGTTGTGAATTGTCTCCAGCAATTCCCGAAAACATTCCGCCATTGGTTCGCCTTGCTTTGTCAGGAAAATCGGGGAGGGCTTTTCGGCTCACCACCCAAAGAGTCGGGTTTCTGGTAAATTTCCGGTTCAGAGTAACTTCCGAAAACACTTCGAGGCAATCCCCGGACGATGAAAGCTGCAAAATATATCTGGATGAACGGCAAGATGGTCCCGTGGGCCGAGGCGACGGTGCATGTGATGGCTCACGGACTGCATTACGGTACCAGCGTTTTTGAAGGAATCCGATGCTACGCGACGAATCGGGGGCCCGCGATTTTTCGGCTTGGACCGCACATTCGGCGACTGTTGGATTCGGCTTCCGTCTATCGAATGCCCATTGCGTGGGATGCCGAAGAAATCGCGGAGACCTGTCGTGAGATCATTCGCGTCAACGATTTGCAAAGTGCATACATCCGGCCGATTATTTGGCGAGGCGAAGGGACGATTGCAGTCGATCCACAAGACCAATGCCCAATCGAAATGGCGGTCGCGGCTTTTGAACTGGGCGCATACTTGGGGCGCGAAGGAATCGAAAACGGAATCGACGCCTGCGTTTCGTCCTGGCATCGTACAACCAGCAGCTCAAACCCTGTTCTGAGCAAAGCGGGCGGGCACTATACGAACGCCTATCTGATCGGCGCCGAAGCCCGCCGCAATGGATACGGCGAAGGGATTTCGGTCAGCGACAAGGGGCTGGTTTGCGAAGGGGCGGCGGCCAACCTGTTTATGATTCGAGATGGTGTCGTCAACACACCTCCACTTTCGAATTCAATCCTGGGTGGCATCACGCGCGACTCGGCAGTCACTCTCTCGCGGGATCTGGGATTGGAAGTGATCGAGCGGGATTTTCCGCGCGAAATGCTTTACACAGCGGACGAACTGTTTCTGACTGGCACGGCAGCCGAGATTACCCCCGTTCGTTCCGTTGATCGAATTCCGGTTGGAACAGGCAAACCGGGTCCGATTACGAAGTCAATTCAATCAGCTTTCTTCGGATTGTTCACGGGCGAGACACCGGACCGGCACCAATGGCTGGACCCGGTTGAAACTTCTGGTGGTCAGGCCAAACGAAAAAATTCCGCATCGGAGAAACCCGCGACAACAGCCTGATTGACACGTTTTCAACGTGCCCGGACTTCAATTGCAGAAACTACTTGCGACCCGACATGGGCTGTGCCATATTGCGAAGATCGTTGGGCCAGACAATTTCACTCCATCTTTGCGTACGCAATGATCCCCGGTCGTAAACAACCAGCTTTCACTAACGGCGAAGTCGCCGAACCGGAACCGGGAATCGAACCAAAAGCTGCGTCCGTCAAAGTTTGCCGGAATCAGTCAGGCTTTTCTTTTTTCAACGACCACCGGACCCCAGGCAGCATGTTCGCAAAAACGAACTGCCAGATCGGGAACCCGGACAGTTCCGAGGAAGTGATCGGGTAACCGGCCGCCTCGGCTGGTTACCCTGCCAGATACAACATTTAATATACCGTTGTGAGGGTAACCATGCTGAATCCAAAATTGATCCGGAATGTCATGCTTTGTGGTCACGGGGGAGCCGGTAAGACTTCGATGGCCGACGGCTTTCTGATGCTGACCGGAAAATCGACGGGTAAACACAGCGTTGCGGACGGCACAAGTGTTTGTGATTTCGATCCGGAAGAAAAGAACCACAAATATTCCATCGAAGCCAGCGTCATCAACTTCGAGCACGGCGGATTGCACTTTAACGTCATCGACACTCCGGGCTATCCGGATTTCATTGGCCAGGCAATTGGTTCAATGCGGGCCGCCGACCTGGCAGTAATTGTTGTCAACGCCCACTCCGGCATCCAGGTCAATACGCGACGAATGTTTCACGAAGCGGGCCAGCACGGATTACCGCGGATGGTCGTGATTAACCGGATGGACGACGAACAAATCGATTTCGAGGGTCTGGTCGCGAACATCCAGGAAGTTTTCGGTTCACAATGCGTGTTGCTGAATGTTCCGGTTGGCAAAGGCAAGAGCTTTGAGGGTGTGGTCGATACGCTTCATGCCAAGGAAGACGTCAAGGGCGCGTTGATTTCACCGAAAACGATCAGTGAACCTTTGATTGAATCGATTGTCGAAGTTGACGACGCGGTGATGGAACGGTATTTCGAAGGCGAAATGCCGACCGATGATGAAATGTCACGGCTGGTGATTCAGGCTGTTAGCGAAGGAACGCTGATACCAATTGTGTGCTGCTCGGCCGCGACGGGAAAAGGCCTGGAAGAAGTTCTGGATGCAATCGAATTTTGTGGTCCTTCACCGGCAGATTTCCATCACAAATTCAAAATCGCTGATGAGGAAGTCGGACTGGCTCCGGATGAAAAGGCACCGTTGCTGGCCCAGGTTTTTAAAACCCGAATCGACCCGTTTGTACAAAAGCTCAGTTTCATTCGCGTGTTCACGGGACAACTGAAGCGGGACGACAGCGTTCATACTTCGTCTGCCCGAAAAAACATCAAGATTGGACCGCTGCTCCGAATGCAGGCCGAGCAGCATTCTGCATGCGATGTCGCCGGACCTGGAGATATCATCGCCGTTGCAAAAATGGAAGACCTTCACACCGGCACGAGTCTGGGTGATCGCGAATTGCCCCAGGTTAATTTTCCCAGGCCGATGGTCTCTTTGGCGGTTACTCCAAAAACTCGCGGCGACGAAACCAAACTTTCGGGCTCGTTGCACAAGGTGGCCGAAGAAGACCCGACGTTTCATATTGATCGCGACGCGCAAACCCAGGAGCTGGTCGTGACGGGCATGAGCGAACTTCATTTGAGCGTCATTCGCGAACGGTTGTTGCGGCGGGACAAGCTGGAAGTCGAAACCCGCGACCCACGGATTCCGTTTCGCGAGACGATTCAAGTCGAAGCCGATGGTGACTATCGACACCGAAAACAATCCGGCGGCCGCGGCCAGTTCGGCGAAGTTCACATTCGGATGTTTCCACTCGCGCGGGGAACGGACATTGGCGAATACGCCACGAAGAGCCGTTTCCATTCGATGAAGGAAACCCATTACGACGAAAAAAACAATTTTCTATGGGTCGATTCGGTTGTCGGCGGCGTGATTCCCGGCAACTTTATGCCGGCCATCGGCAAGGGTTTCGCCGAGCGGGTAAACGCTGGCGTGATCGCCGGCTATCCGATTCAGGATGTTTGTGTGGAAGTCCATTTTGGCAAACACCACCCAGTCGATTCGAGCGAGGCGGCTTTCAAGACGGCTGCCCGGATGGCATTTCGAAATGTATTCCAAAAGGCCAAACCGGCCTTGCTGGAACCGGTAGTCAGACTGGATATTACTGTTCCCGAGGCGAACGTTGGTGAAGTCTATAGCGACATGAGCAGCCGAGGAGGACGGGTCAACGGCAGCGAAGCAATCGGCGGCAACTTCAACATGATTCACTGTGAAGTGCCGTTGCGTGAAGTCAGTCATTACGCCCGCACGCTCTCCAGTATTTCTGGAGGAATGGGAAGTTACTCGATGGAGTTCAGTCACTACGATGTGATGCCGGCCAACATCCAGCAAACTGTCATTTCGGGTGCACAGTTGAAAGAGGACGACGACGAATAATGATGCGAATCGTCTGCTTCATCCTGGCTGCCATTGCGATCCTGTTCGCCGCGTTTCAGTACAACGATCCGGACCCGTGGACCTGGATTGGATTGTACGGTGCTGCGGGGATCAGTTTGTTGCTTGCCGGATTTCGAATTACCTCTCGTTGGTTGGCATGGTTGACGGCGGTAGCGGCTTTGGTTCTGGCAGCAAGAAGCGCGCCGGGTGTTTGGCAGTATCTGACCAACCATGATGGCCAAACACTTGCGAACGCGATGTCGAAAGAGCATCCTTACATCGAAGAGACCCGCGAGTTCGGCGGTGCGATCATTGCCATGGCCATGGCTTTGATTGCCGTCTGGACCGGAAAGCCCAAATTCCGGCAGGAAGATTCGTCGAGCTAACGTGGCAGAATCTCATTGCTCGGGAGTTTGCTCCGGCGGCGGTTCGAATCCAAATTCTCGCATCCAGTATCGACTTTCCACTGAATCGACAGGTTTGTCGTCCGCTGATCCCGGCTGATTTGAGGCAGGCTGTTTTGCGCGTTCGCGACGGGCCAAATCTTCTTGATGGTCCATCCATGTTTGGCAATCAACTCCGTTCGCTCCCCGCTTGCGACTGGCATCGATCAAACGCCGGTCACTGGAAACCACCGTCAATCGGGCAGGCGATGAATGTCGGCGTATCAGTTCCTCGATCATGGAATCAGCGTCAGGGTATTCCGTCGCAAACTCGATTCGGATTTGCCCCATGGTGCTATTCCCATCGGTTGATCCGGTGGGCAAGTCGCCAGAATTTGCGTCGAAAACAATGGTCGTTTCCGGGTGACTTGCTTTGGGAACAAGCTGCCGGACACGATTGATGACGATAGCCCGAGACCGCTCGAGTCCTCCCGGGCCACCGACAATTCGCGGAGCCACGATCTGGTGCATCAGGTTATAGCCATCGACGATAATCAACGGCTCGCTACTCATTCCACTGATCCCGATTCGTAACTTCGAACTGTTGAACAATCCCAATCCCAGTATATCGCCAATTCCGAATGGATTGTTCATGAATGCCAGCACTTGCGCCGAGCCGTCTCGTCGGTAGAATCAAAGGGAGCGGCATTTGCGAACCGCACGCAATTTCGTTTCAGCAATTCTGTAGTGCAGCATCTTTTTAGTTTCCGATTCATGAATAACTCAGGTACCTCGACAGAAAAAAGTGGCATAACCGCCGAAGCAATTCGCGGAGTTTGGTCTGATGCGGACAGCCACAACTATTGCGGCGAGATCCCCAAGCCCGAGTCCATTCGTGATTTGGTCCGAAAGTACACGGAGATCGCGTTTCCGCAATTGGCCAATCGAAGCGGGCTTTCGAACCTCGGTTCGAAGGACCCTGCCGCACCCTGTGACCTGGAACAACGCCTCAGCCGACTACACTCTCAACTGGTCGCGTTGAACTGCTGGGCGTTGGCCCAACCAGACCGGGCACATGGAAGACTGGAATCAATCGCGGCAGAATCACGGGCAGCCGTCCTGGCCGACAGAATTATTGCAGGCATTCCCGCAACGATTCGCGTTCTGCAATCAGACATCAACGCTGCGATGAATGGCGATCCAGCTTGTCGCAGCCGCGAAGAAGTGCTGATTTGCTATCCGGGATTTCGGGCGATCCTGGTTCACCGGCTGGCGCATCAGATGTATTTGCTTGAATCTCCGTTGGCTGCGCGGGTATTGGCGGAATGGGTGCATGGTGAAACCGGCATCGATATTCACCCTGGGGCAACGATTGGCAACAATTTTTTTATCGACCATGGCACTGGAGTTGTGATTGGTGAAACGTGTGTGGTCGGCAATCGCGTTCGGGTGTACCAGGGCGTCACACTGGGTGCAGTCAATTTCCCGCGTCTCCCGACTGGTGAACTGGTCCGCGACACCCGCCGGCACCCTACCATCGGTGACGATGTCGTGATTTACGCCAACGCTTCCGTTTTGGGAGGCGAGACGGTGATTGGGGACCGTTGTTTGATTGGATCAAGTGTCTGGCTAACAGAGAGCGTTGCAGCCGACACAAGGGTCGTCATGGAAAAACCCCGCTTGCGGGTTCGTGCGAAAAACGCTGACGGAACAGCTGACTACCAGATCTGATATCGCCCTCCAAGGTTGCCTGAAAGCCGCAACGCGGCTAAAGTTCCATCAGGCGGAAGATGTGGTTATGATGGCCCTGGATAGAGTTCGGGAACATTGAATCCGCCATTTTGTTGCTGGAGAGGTGAATGAGCGAAGGCGAAACCAGGAAGCGGGACGTTTGGTTGCACGTGCATGTACCAAAAGCCGGCGGCTCGACCCTACGGCAGTTGATGAATCGAAGTTTTGGCAAAGGCTATTACAATTCGAACTCGCTGCTTGAAACGAAACAGTACACACGCGACGACATAAGTGAGATCATCCGATGTACTCCCTGGTTGCAGTGTTTCTCGGATCACAAGCTGTCACTTGACTTGCCCTACCGTCACGAGGACGCCACTGTTTTTGCCCTTGCCTTTGTGAGAGATCCCCTCGAGCGTTTTATTTCGCGATACTTTTTTCACCGCCATTTTGAAGAAGTCTCCTGCATTGCGCAACGCATGTCGTTTCGTGATTTTGCTGACGCCGAACTTGTCCAGCAATACGCCCATCCCCAGACCAACAGCCAGATCTATTTTCTGAATGGCGGCTGCGGATTCGAAGACTTGACAATCGTTCATGAGGCAATTGAAACCGGTAGGGCGTTTCTGTTTCCAATTGAGCGGTTTGACGAAGCCTGCATCTTTCTGGAAAAAAGATTCCCGGAATTCTTTCCTGACTTGTCGTACGTTGTGGCAAACGTCTCCAAGAAGGACGAGACAATTGATGAACGGGACCGGGCATTTGCGATGCGATACCTGAAACAGGATTTGCCGGTTTGCGAACTGGCAAACAAACAACTGGATTTTTCACTCAGTCAGGTGTTTCGAAGTGAAGACGATCGCGAATCGGCACTGGCAGTTTTTCGCGATCGTAGCAGCCGCCGTTTTCACAACTTCCACCCACCACGTCCCCGCGAAGAATCCTTGCCACAGCAGGGTTCGGCCGAGTTGTCATTTCCCAATTCCTCCGACGATTCGAATGGACCAGTAGAAAACGAAACGGCAGTTGGAAGAGGCTCGGAGTAGAAATTGAGTCGGCAGGGTTTATTCATGCCAGTGGAGAAAAAACCAAAACAAAAACCAGCCCGAAGAGGGCTGGTTTTTCAATGGTATCTTTTTCTGCAGGCAAAGCCAGACTCAAGCCAATGCGGCCTTTAGGACAATCATCAACAGCTTGAAGAATCTGAATTGAACTGCCTCGGACTTTACAGGGCGTTGCATTGCCCCGTTACTGATTCATTCACAGGAACTAGGGAAGCAACTCGGCAATCGTGTCGATGGCCATACGCGCCTGACGTGCACCACCGGCACTCAGCAACAGCTTTTTGGCCAACTTCAGATTTGCCAGGTCCAAACCGCCGAAACTTTCCGATGCGGGCGGACGGCCTCGACGGGCTGTAACAGTGTCTTCACCCGCCTTGCCTTTGTGTTTGCGCGCATTCGACAAAACGACGCTTACATACTGCGCGTTTACGTCCAAGCCTTTTTCCTGCAACGCAGCCGCGATATCGCGCGGCTTCGCTTTCTTGTTCGCCTTGCGATACGAGCGTATCGCCTCTGACTTGTTTACTTCTCCGGCCGCAGTTCGCGCCATAATTATTCTCCTGAAAAAATTGCGTGACGGTTCATACATACAAAAGGCAAGATGTGAAAACAGGTACCGGGAATTTTAGCCCTGAACAACATCTTTAGAAGCCTGAACCGAAGCCCCCTGTGCATAAGCACATTGCCTACCTGACAATAATCTAAACTGCAAATACATCACGTCAAGAGTTCGACGTCAATTTGAAACAAATTTCGGCAGATTTTGAACGCAATTCGAAACAGCAAAATCGCGGCTATTTGCAAACGAATTCGGACTTCGCTCTCAAAGCAATCAACTGTTCTTTTAAATCCATCGCTAATCTTAAAAGTCTTAATTGGTGCCAATTCATTCCGCAATGTTTTATGTTGTTCAAAAATGAATTTGCCGAAAACTTTTGGTGGACATTTTGACCATCTCTCATCCAAATCTGTAAAAAGCAGTGAAGGCTCTTAATCGAACAAATCAATTTCGCCCCCTGAATCAACTGCTTTTGATAAAATCCGGAATTAGCGGCTCTTCGTCTGGGTCCGCAAACAAACTTTCATGCCAAAAACTGCCATCCACGAAAAAAGTGATATTGATAATCCTGAAGAAAACGAATGGGAACGGTAAGAAATCTGGATTTTTCCGGAACCCGGACCGATCTTGGCCCAGACGACTCCGCTTTCCCGAGATTTCACGAACGACAAGGGCTGCTTGTCACCTGCGTCCATCTCAATCACCCATCCACCGCACCATCCTTCAGGGAACACAAGTAAGACCGTTTGATTGAAGACAAAGTCGGCTTCAATTCGATCCGGGGATTCACCGACAACTTGCAAGTAAGAGTTCCCGGAATTGAATGCCGTTCCAACCGGATTGGCAAACGCCGGAAACACCAACCTTCGTTGCCCGGAGACACTTTGCAGATCGAAATTACCTGCGAAATTCACGGTGTCCGAATCGGAATTCAGTCCAATTAGGAAGATACGGGGAGTCAGTGCAAAGCGGGACTTAATCGCAACGGATTTCGATTCCGCCCATTCCCTCTGATTCATTTTCCATAACCGGACTTTATCACGTTCCACTGGATTCGAATTAAAAACATCCACGACAGGCAACCATGGAAGCTGTATCTCGTCGGGTTGCAGGCTCCCAAAAAAATCCAGCCGCACAACCCGCGAAAGCAAATTGAATCGGGGCGCGTCAATTTGAATCTGCCATTTTGCAATCTGCTCCAGCCGATGAATGCTGTCAGAATCGCCCGGGACTTCTGGCAACCGGTCGGTACCCAGAGACAGAACCCGATATCCCGGAAAATCGCTCGCCCAATTTTGTGCAGTCAACTTTGATTCCGTTTCAGCATCGAATACTCGCGAATTGATCGCCGGAACGATTCGGTTTTGGCAAATCGACAAATCGAGCATTAGCAATACAAGTAATGTCACCGGCAAATATCCGGGATATCTTCGTCGCAGCGTCAAAACAGCAGCCAACGATGTCAGGCCACCAAATATCGCGAATGTCAGTGACCTCAAAACCTGTTTGTGCGCAGCAGGAAAATTCAAAGGGCCGAAAACAGCATCGGACGAACCAGGATTCTGCGGCACGCCTTCAATCCATCCTGGCCAACCAATCGGCAATGCGACTACGGCCAAAACGACTGTAGCAAACAAACATCGAGCCAAAACTTTCCTGGCCAATGGCAACTCCAATCGATCCAGGTTCCGGGCAGCAAGAAGCGAAATACAAAGAGTTGCGATCACAAACAACTTTGCCGGATATCGGAAGCCCGAGATGACTGGAACGAACGTGACCAGAAACCAGTAGACACCTCCGGTTGGCCGCCCCAACCACGGAAGCGCCTCAGGTATTCCCATAACGAAAAAAATCTCCCGCATGAACCAGCCAAAGCCATACCAGCCAAATGAGGCGAGACAAAAAAACAACCCCATGCCAATCAACCACCAATCCAGTCGCGATTTGCGCAAGAACACGACGGCAACTGCCAAACACAAAACGAGCCCTCCCTGGTAGAGCGACACATTCCACATTCGGTCAGCACCGGGCAATCCGTCCAGCCATCGTGTATTGGATGGCCAGGGCGATCCCGAGATTCCGGGAAACAGCAGCTCGACCAGCGACCAGGGTGGCTGGCTAAACTGATAAATGTGATCGTGGTGGGTTCCTGGAATCGGGTCGTTCACCAGCGAGAGTGGTGAGACCGGAACCTCAGTGTTTCGAGACAAAAGGGTTGCCGACGTCAATTCAAAAATGTTCCTCGGCTGATCCCAGTTGGCCCGTTCGCTGTACCGGGCGAAATCAGCCGAAGGCAGTATTTGCACGGCCGAAAGCAGGAATGAAACAACACAAATCGAAACCAGTGAAACCATCAGTGAGTGGGTTCGTGGAAGGCCCAACGCGGATCCATTCGTTCCCGTTCTCCATCCCGGAAATCGTTTCAATACAAACGTCGCACAAATCGTTCCAGAAATCACAAGGACGATCATTGCAGCCATTTGCGGATCGCCGCCCAATACCATCATCGACATCGCGACCGAACAGGCCACAATTTTCCGAACAATCACACGCTTCGGATGACTCACGCAAAACAAGTCCCGGACACAACCAACAGCCACTGGCAACCAGGCCGCGCTGACCAGAAAAATCTGATTCGTCACCTGAAAAAGAACCGGCCCCGAAAAACCGAACGACAGGCCCGCAATGGTCGCCGCTATTCTCGAGCAACCAAACCGTCTGGCACACCAATAGCCGGTGAAATTTGCCAAAAAAACATGCAGTGCCAAAAACAGGTTGTATCGGTATACGAACGAACAGCCTGGCAAAAACAGAATTCCCTTGAGCGGATAAAAAATCCCCGTGCTTCCCTCCCCAACCACCGGCATTCCGGGCCCGTCATTCGGCGACCACAGTGGCAATCGGCCCGCCATCATTTCATCGGTCGTCCATTTCAGAACGGGATAGTGCATGTAAACGGCATCGCGGAATCCAACAGTTTTTCCAGCGAAAAGAATCGGCCAGAAAATCCAGAGCCAAACCGACAGTACGACCACCACGGCAAGCAAGCGGTCCCACAGACCAGCGGATTTCGAATTTTCACAGTCAATGGCCAAGACTATCTATCCTGGAGAGTTTGAATCAGGTAATAGTGCGAACATCGAGATGCTGGCCACGATGGCTGCTTCACAATACCATGACCACATTCTTTCAAGTGAATTCCTGTCTCGCGGATTGGCTTTATGCCTTCAAACAAACAGTTTCGAATTCCATTTCCCGCTCGTTTCCTGGCTTTTTGGATTTCGGCGATTGTCATCCAGTCTGCCGGAACCTCAGCGTTTTCCCTGTCGGCCGAGGACAATCCCGCGCCCGTAAACGTTCTGGTGATTGTTGTCGATGATTTGGGCTGGACCGATCTCGGTTGCTACGGCAGCGGATTTTACGATACCCCTATCCTCGACAAATTCGCCCAGTCGTCCGTTCGGTTCACCAACGCCTACTCGACATGTCCGGTTTGTTCACCAACCCGAGTCAGTATCATGACTGGTCGATACCCGCAGCGAAACGGGTTGACCGACTTTGCCGGTGCGGCTCAGCCTGAAGACTGGAAACGAAACACGCCGTTGTTGCCGGCGCCCTATCGTGCGGAGCTTGCCCTGGAAGAAACCACGCTGGCCGAAGTTTTTCACGACGCGGGCTATGCGACTTACTTTGCCGGGAAATGGCACCTGGGT
>JAYVKA010000380.1:0-6586 GCA_043768885.1 Planctomycetota bacterium | reverse complement strand
TACGGGCAACAGTCACGATTGAGTCTCCAAAACGGATTTAATTCAAAAGCCAGCTTGACAGATTCTGGTGATCCCGTCAACATAACTATGCCTGTCCTTATCTGCTCCCCTTATCTGCTCTCCTTATCTGCTCCTTATCTGCTCCTCCTTATCTGCTCCTTATCTGCTCCTTATCTGCTCCTAGAAAGCTGCCATTGAACCCGAAGATTTGCGGAGGTGTGGAACGCGAAGTGTTACAGGGTTGCAATTGGCTATTGGAAAGTACACCTTTTTGATGCATATGGGGGCTGAAATCGGCGAAGGCCCGTATTCCCAAGCGTGCCGCCCTGTTTAGCCCTGATTTTTTTGTTCGACTTGTCGGAAGCAACCTGCTACACTTCCTCGTGGGGCGGAGCAGCAGTTTTGAGGGATGGAACAATGAACAATACCCGACTGGTATTGCTGACGCTGGCTTTTTCTTTGTCAGCCACTTTTTCCTGGGCTCAGGAATCCAATTCGGCTTTGGGCCAATTGTTACAAGTGGGAGAATTTCCCGCGGCGATGCAAATGGCGGCGTCCACAGGTGATCCGGTGGCTCGCGACCAGATTCTTCAGCAAATCGCGATGCAGCAATCGCGTGTCGGCGATCCGCGATCGGCTTATCAGACGGCACGATCAGTTAACGATGCGAACAGTCGCTCGCAATTGTTTGGCGACATGGGTGGCGGTTCGGCAGGCCAGAGTGGTGGGATTACCCAAAACGACTTCATCCCTTTGATGAATCTGATTCGGAACACCATCGCTTCCGACAGTTGGACTCAAACCGGTACCGGAGACGGGACGCTGTTGGCGTTTCCTGCTGGAGTCTGGGTTGACGCGTCAAAAACGATGCACCGCGTTACCGAAGTGGACGACAAGGGTGCTGAAATTGCCGAAGAGATCCGGCGTTTGGGCAGTGCCAACGATGCGTTAAAGAATCCGGTCCGAATGTTGTCGCTGGTTCAGTTGGAACGTGAAGTGTCGGCTTGCTTGGCTAGCGGGAAAAAAATTCCTGCCGAGTTGTTGTATCTCGGAGGGATGTACGAAATTGAATCGGTAATTGTGAACGAAGCCGACGGAGACCTTCTGATTTCGGGTCGCGCGGGTCCGTGGGTTCTCGATAAAGCGAACGGCGCGGTGAACGCGAATACTGGTCGGCCTGTTTTGCGACTGGACGATTTGGTCATCTGTCTGCGTGCCGCCAAACAAAATGGCGTCCGGTTCGGCTGCGCGATCGTCCCAAGAAAGGAAAACCTTGCTTCCCTTCAGCAATTCCTGGTTTCGACCAAATTGAATGGAAAGGCGTGGAAAGAGGAATTGCACAAAACTGTTGGCTTGCAGGACATTTCGGTTTTTGGAATTGATGCCGACTCGAATGCGGCCAGGGTGCTGGTTGATGCGGATCATCACATGAAGTTGTTGGGAATGGGGCTCGCACCGCCGGTTCATGGATTGCAGGGATATTTCGAAGAAACCGTCGCTGCGTTTACCGGCACTCCCCAGCCGATGGATGTCGCGCGTTGGTGGTTTACGCTGGGCGAATTCGGACTGGAAACCAACAAGGAACACAGTTCGTTTCGACTGACGGGTAATGCAGTTCGGGTTCTTAGTGAAACGGAAATGATCAGCCAGGAAGGCGATCGAATTCATACCGGAAAATCGGTTGGACCGACCGCGCGATTCGCCAGGGACTTTACGATTCAGTTCGATGCAATCGCGGCCCGATACCCGATCTATCAAAAATTGCGGGGCGTATTTCAACTCGCGATTGTATGCGGTGTGATCCAAAACGAAGGTTTGGATCAGCGTGCGGGATGGAATCACGGTTGTTTTGCTGCCGCAGTTCCATCCGGAAACGAATCGGTGCAGACCTATCAACCAGCCAGGTTGCCAGTTCCTGTAGCGGTGCAATCGGTTGTGAATTCGGAACAGCTTGTGACACGAAAAGGCAACAGCCGATTCAAGCACACGATTGCAGGTGTCAGTGGCGGAGTCGAATGCGATGTGGCTGGCCGGTTGACCTCACTTGAGATTGCCGGCGAGCAGGTTCAGTTCGATTCCCGAATGAATGAGCCGCTGAATTCCCGAATGGCGAATCGCACTGGCGAACTCAGAATCTGGCGAGACCTGGATTAGGTTTTTCCACCAGGCTTTACCGCCAGAAATTGTCACCTGAAAACGGGTGCGGTTTGGCATCAAATTTGGGAGCAGGCATTGCTTTCAGGCACGCTGACGCGAGTTTCAAGTCCTGGCGCGTTGTCAGTTTGATGTTCAACGGCGAGCCATTCACCAGCGATACCGGATAACCGGCTCGCTCGACAGCTTGAGCCTCGTCGGTCGGGACAAATGAACCGAGGCTGGCGTAGGCCTTTTCAAGAACGTCCCGCCGAAAGGCTTGCGGCGTCTGCGCCAGGTACATTCCCTTGCGATCCATCGTCTCATCGATCCGCTTTCCGTCGGCAGACTTCTTGACAGTGCTGTCGACAGGAATTGCAGGGATCGCAGCGCCGGTTTCCCTTGCCTTGGAAAAACAGTTTTCCACGAGTTCGTCAACAATGCATGGTCGCGCAGCATCATGAACCGCCACGAATTTGCATTCTGCTCGAACCATTGCCAATCCGTTTGCGACTGATTCGTGGCGATTGACTCCGCCATCGACTACGTCAAAACCAAGTACAGCCATGTTGGCCCCGAAGCGGGAAACAAAATCCTCCCGGTCTGCTGGTGCAATCACAACGATCAACTGGCCTACATCATTTCGGGCCAAAAACTTTTCGGCTGAATGCAGCCAGACCGGTTTTTGATCCAGGATTGCGAACTGTTTTTTGTGGAACTGGTCCTTGAAACGGCTACTTTGACCGGCCGCGACAAGGATCACTGCAAACTTTGACATGCGAAAACACCAGCTGTAGTTTCGTATCGGAATGTTTCAAGAGGTGTTTTCGCTGGCAAGCCCTGTGATTCCAAGGGGGCTCCAGAAAATTGCAGACAGTGTTGGCCTGAAGGTGACAACGAATACCGGCTCAATCAGAACCCAGTTTTACAGTCGCAACTGCTTTTTTGCCATTTCGGAGCAGTCCTACTTGAACAGATTGGCCGGGTTGTTTGGAATCCATGATCTCGTTCAATTCGCCAGCTGTTTTGACTGTTTGTCCGTCAATTGTCTGCAAAATGTCGGCTCCGTTGGCGTTGCGGATTTTCTGGCGGACGACGGAGTTTCCGATACGCACCTGCTGCGTTCGGATAGCGCTGCTCAAGCCTGCCTTTGCCGCTGGTCCATCGAGCGCAAGTTCGAAAAGCAACAATCCCTGTTCCGTGGGCATTACGGTTTCAATTCCGATGTTGGCGCGGATGATTCTTCCGTTCTTGATCAATTCCGGAGTGATCCGTCGAATGGCATCGACGGGAACTGCAAAGCCAACGCCCGTGTTTTCACCGGACATCGATGCGATCGCAGTATTCATCCCGACCAGTCGTGATCGGCGATCCAGCAGCGGGCCACCCGAATTGCCCTGGTTCAAAGCTGCATCGAGCTGAATGACATTTCGGATGGTTCGTTCCGTGGTTTTGGCAGGCAACGTCCGGTTCAGACTGGAGATAATTCCGGTCGTCATGGTTCGTTCCAGGCCAAACGGATTTCCGATCGCATAGATTCTTTGGCCGACTTTGAGTTTGGACGAATCGCCCAGGATTACCGGTTGAAGGTAGTCGGTCGGGGCATCGATCTTTAGAACTGCAACGTCGTTGGCCGGATCGACACCAACAACTTTGGCCGTGAAATTGCTTCCATCAAATGTCGTGACGTCGATTGCGTCACTATCGAGAATCACGTGATGGTTGGTAACGATGTGTCCGTTCCGGTCATAGACCCAGCCTGACCCGGTCCCTTCGGATTCGATTTGTTGAAGGAAAGGGCCGACTTTGACGCTGTGCGTGCTGATGTTGACGACACTTCGGTTGACGTTTTCGTAAACCGAAATGTTCGCAAGATCTTCCTCGGAGTACTCGCCGATCTCATCCTGTTCAATCGACGCCGGACTGGACGAGTGACCTGTCCAAGTGACCGGAATTGACGGAGAAGAAGCGGCAGTCTGTTCGAGCTGAACCAGTCGCTTGCCATGTCCGCCCAGGTGATGATTCGCCGCGATTGCACCGAGTCCGCCGAAGATTGCACTTGCCATACACAAAATGAATGAAGTCTTCATCGAGCCATTCTCCAAGCCTGGTCTTGATATTTCTGTAGCGAACTACGAGCCAAATCCGATTTCTCAAGTCGCGACTCCAACCGGAAATCCGGATGAAATCGCCTGATTTCGGGCATTTTTGCGGTTTTCGGTGAAACCCGCAACGGCTGGCCATCAGCACCGTGTGAATTGCCGGAACGCTGCAAAGGGTTGATACGGATTTGACGATCAACCGGTTTTTGGAGCTGGCGACAACTTCTTACAAAGGCCAGATTCTCGGGATCAGGAAAACAGCGGAGGTTCCGCAAACCAGCGAAAGCGGCAAGCCGAGGCGAAAGAAATCGACCGGACGATAACCGCCCGGTCCCATCACCATCAAGTTTGTCTGATATCCAATCGGAGTCATGAACGACATCGACGAGCCAATCGCTACAGCCATAATAAATGGCCGTGCCGAAACGTCGGCAGTTTCGGCAATTCCGATTGCCAATGGCGTCATCAGTGCTGCAACGGCGGTATTCGTCAGCATCTCTGTCAGGACAACGCAGATTACGTAGACAGCGACGAGCAGCAACCATGGGTTGTCGCTGACTCCGGAAACAATACCGGTGGCAATCATTTCGGCGGCTCCGCTTCGATAAAGGGACTCACCCAGCCCCAAAGCACAAGCGATGGTTAACAACAACTGAATGTCAACGGCCCTTCGGACGTCGGACATTGTCATGCACCGAAAAATGACAAACAGGCCGATCATCAGAAGGGAAACGGTGGCCGGCGAACCAACGGCTGTTTTGGCGAGAGCAGGAAAAAAGCTGCTGCCAATCAACCAACCCATACCACAAGTGAAAATGATCCCGGCCAAACGGGCTTTGTCGTTGCGCGGAGGTTCATATTGCTGAATGCTGCTGACAAGGAAAAAGTCTTCGCTGTTTCGCCAGTGTTCCTGAAAATTGTGCTGCGTCTGAAGCAACAACGTGTCGCCGGTTCGCAGGACTGCGTCACCGAGTTTGGTGGCAATTCGTTCGCCGCCACGATGAATGGCGACAACTGCCGCGTTGTAACGCTGCCGGAAATCGGCTTCCTTTAGTGTTCGCCGAATGATTGGGCTGCTGCGGGACAATACGACTTCGGTCAAACAGCGTCGTTCACGCCGTTTCGGATCGGCAACATAAAAATCATCGACTGCCGGAACGAGTCCCTTGATTCGTTCGAGCTCCACGATGGTCGATATGACGCCGGCAAAAACCAGCCGGTCATTCGCATGTATTTCATCATCGGGACGAACTGGCGTGATGATTTCGTTGTTGCGATCAATCTCGATCAGAAAAAGTCCTGTCAAATGCCGCAGGCCGGCATCGCGAACTTTTTGGCCGATCAGGTGGCACTCCGGATTGACCAGCATCTCTACCAGATATTCACGGCGACGGTCATCCAGCCGCTCAATCAGGTCTTCATTTTTTGGCATCAAAAATGGGGCGAGCAGCATGATCAACCCACCACCGATCAAGGCGATCGGGAAACCGACTGCACCAATTTCCAAAAACGACATGGGTCGAACTGCGTTCGCGATTTGTTTGGCTGATTCCAGTTGCTCTGGAGGTGCATCATCAAGCAGTGCAAGCCTTTCGGCATGCAGCTGCTGAAGTTTGGCGTTGACCACAAGGTTCGTGCTGGTACCGATCAAGGTACAAATGCCACCGAGAATGGTCAGGTAGCTGAGGGGTATCAGTACACGCGAAGGCGAGATTCCTGTTCGACGACACCAACCAACAAGGACGGGCCCGATCATCGCGACGATTGCCGTATTTAACAGAAATGCCGAGCAGCAAATCAGGCTGACTGCCATCCGCCAAAGACACTTTCGTTCCGTGTGAACGTCTCCGAGCAGTTTTCGGCCCAGCCAGTCCAGCAATCCGCACTTGCGCAATCCTGCTGTGATTGCGACCAGGCAGGCGATGGTGATCACCGCGGAATTGGCAAATCCCGCCAACGCCTGTTCGGGCGTCAAAACACCGGCGAACGTCACGGAAAGCAGCGCGACCAGAAACAGCAGATCGAGCGGGACGTTCTTGCGAAACTGCAACACGCCAAATGTGCAGATTACAACGACAATCGTCAGCCACGGATGAATAAATTCAGGCAGCACGGCAGCGGGAGGAGTGGGAGAAACTCAGGTACTGGGCCGCGAGTGATTTTCAGGTGGCCGCTTTCATTGGTTATTTTACCGGTCTTGCGAAAAAGCCGCGACGTGAGTTTTGCGGCACTGCACGGTTCCGGGTTTCCTTGCGTCCGACGACTTGAATTACCGTCCCATTCGGCACGGCTGTCACAGTCGTTGATAATCGGAAACGGGAAAGCAACCCCCCTAGTTTGCCCGATTATGA
>JAYVKA010000379.1:0-5722 GCA_043768885.1 Planctomycetota bacterium | reverse complement strand
TGTGGAGTCAGCCCAAAGGCGGGTCCTATCTGTCGACGCCGGTTGTCTATCGGGACTATTTGTGCCTGGGAAACACCAACGGCGCAGTGCGTTGCTTTCACGCCAAAACAGGGGATGAAGTATTTCAGGCAAGACTGGATGCCAACGCCGGAGTTGTAGCTTCGCTGGTGGCAGGCGACGGCAAAGTCTATTGTGCATCGGAAAACGGGATCGTTTACGTCCTGGCCGCCGGACCAGAGTTCGAAATACTCGCCCGCAACAAAATGGGCCAGCCTTGCCTCGCAACCCCCGCGATATCCAATGGCGTGATCTACATTCGAACAACGGAAAGACTGGTAGCGGTTTCAGCCAACCCGAAACGGCAAGCGTCCGGCAACTAGCGTGAACTCACGTTCCTGACAGGTTGAGCCGTGACGCGTGAGCGGCCGGGTTCTTATAGGCGCGACATGTACGAACTGCACAACCCGTGGCCTAACGGCCATCGGCTCACGGTACGATTGTTGTGAGCCGTGACGCGTAAGCGGCCGGGTTTGGTTTCCCGTGACTTCTTATGTAAACTTGGAGTTCTAAAAGAACCGATCTTGTTTGGCAAAACAAATCCCGGCAACGGGAGGCGAAGCAATGACTCAAGAGCATCCAGGGCTGTTCATAACGTGGACCGTCTACGGCACCTTTCTTCCAGGTGACGCTCGCGGATGGAGACATCGTAATGTTGGCCCTCGCGTGGCAATTCCGAAATTGGATGCATGGCATCGTGAGCGATTAAATCACGAAATAATCACGCTTGATGAATCGATGCGTGCCAAAGTCGACGCGGCCATCCGTGAAATTTGTACGTTTCGTTTTTGGCCGTTGTGGGCTCTGGCGGTGCGAAGCAATCACGTACACGTTGTTGTGACTGCGCCAGAATACAAACCAACGTTGGTCCGCGACCAGTTGAAGGCGAAGGCGACCAGAGAATTGCGGCGAGTTTTTTCGGCATGGAACAATCGGCCAGTATGGGCTGTCAAAGGTGACATTGAGTACCTCGATTCAGTAGAAGAAATCGGGCAATGCGTCGCCTATGCTTCCGAAGCGCAAGACAGAAAGGACCGTGACCAGTGAGCCGTGACGCGTCAGCGGCCGGGCCTTTTGGTTGCGATTCGTTCGATTCGCACAACCCGTGGCCTAACGGTCATCGGCTCATATTGCACGATTCAATGCAAGTTCCCGTGAGCCGTGACGCGTCAGCGGCCGGGTTTTTGGGATGCGTTTCGTTTGGACGGCAAAACCCACGGTCCCACAGCCATTTGTTCGTTCAAATCGCACCCCGTTCAACAGTTTGTTCAAATCGTACCCCGCGCAGGTCACCCATCGATCACGAGCCTTGAGGACAGCCTTCCATTCGGATGATGTGGAAACCATCGGTTTCAATATCGGACACGACTCTGGCATCGGCTTTTTCAGAATGGCAAAAATTGCACCGCGACTGTTTCAGTTCGGCATCGCCCAGGCCGACTTTGTCCAGCCACTGGCGAGCATACGCGAATGCGGTCTCGGAACTGGTTTCAGTCGGAACAAGCACATCGAAATGGATTGTCGTCCTGCTGGCTGAGGTTGCGTAAGTATCGTAAACGTCGACTTTCATGGATGATTAACTCCGATTTGTTATCTGAACAGCGTCATCCACCCGGCCGTTTACGCGTCACGGCTCACAAAATGGTGCAACGTTGGTTCGCGGAGCGAACCACGACATTATTTTTCGCCCGATTTTGGGTCGTTGACGACGAAGATTCGGAAATCGGTTTTGCAATGTCCGCTGCAGGTTGCATCGGCCAAATGGACGTCTTTGAAAGTCGGTTTGGCCCTGGGATCGATCGAAATGGTGACTTTGAAAACTCCCAGTCCTTTTTCCGCCAGCGGGGCGAATTGACTTGAGCTGTTAAATTCAGTGGCTTCTCTGTAGTCCGAAACTTTGATGGCGATCCCGTCCCGATCATATTCCTTCTCGCTGAACGACACAAGCTTCCCGTCGACCATTTCGGAAACGCTCAAGCCAGCGCTGCGAGTTATTCCCAACGTGCACTCAGTAGTAAAAAAGAACTCCTTGACTTGACCCGGCCGGGCTATCACGATCGGCACGATGTTTTCGTCACTCTCCGGCTTGACGGCCGCCGAGACTTTTTCGCCGCTGGTAACGTTGCCCGTATCCTGCCCTTGTTCTTGTGCCCATGTCAGCGCGACAAAAATCCCCAAGCGCAATCCCGCCAGCGATACTCGTGATCGTTATAGTTGATGCGAAATTTCTTTTCATGGCTGGATCCAGGTTAACAACTTCGTTTGGACTGACGGACAAATCGCAAGGCATGATAGACAATGCTTGAAATTTCCGCCGCATCGATTGCCACTGGAAGTGACGGATTCGGAAAAGATCTGCGGTCGATCCTGCGGCTTCTTGGCCTAACACGAAAACAACGCTTGTCGGTGCGACAAAATTTAAAACGGTGATGAATCCCTGCAATTCGCAAAAAGAAACGGTTCGCACGGGTCGGGGACCCATGCTACTTTTTACTTTCGCTCAAACACGGGCATGATGCGGTCTTCGGTGCGGTTGTAGACGGGGTGGCCGTTTACAATCGCGGTTTCTACCCAGGTGCGGTAGTCCATTGGGGAACCGTCCAGGATCAGGATGTCGGCGTCTTTGCCGACCTCGAGACTGCCGATCCTGTCGGACATGCCCATCATTCGCGCGGGGTTGATCGTGATCGATTCCAGACCCTGCGCTTCCGTCGCTCCGCCGCGGATTGCAAACGCGGCCTCGAGTGGCAAGGCGGTCAAGTCGCGGCCTGCGATTCCGTCGAGGCTGATTGAACTGGACAAAACGGTGACCGCGAACGGGACGCCCGACTCGGCCATCACCCGCGGTGATTCGATATAGCTGCCCGTCGAATCTTCTTTGCCAAACTGCGGTGTCCGCTGCGAACGTGGTGAAATGATGACCGACACGGCAGCTTCGGACAATTCGTTGGGAATGACCCAGCCTTCGGTCGCGCGTTCAATCACCAGCCGGTAATCGAACTCTTTGGCCAGGGCGATCATGGCGCGGATCTGGCCGACCGATTCGGCTGTGACGCGCATCGGGATTTCCCGTTTCATCAGTTTCAAAAACTGGTCATCGACCGGATTGCGCGGCGGCTGTTTGCGCTCGCCAGCCTTGATTGCGGCTTCGTGTTCGGCAAGCTCTTTCACGTACTTCTTGGCGGTCTCAAATTTCTTGCGCCAATCGTAAACCGACTGGGCTCCCATCAGCGAAGCGACGGACGAGTCGTAAAAAACATCTTCCGCCGCGAGCATGCCATCGATCGAACCGTAACTCATTTTCACGACGACGTGTCGCTGTTGTTGCGGAGCCGGTTCGGGTGTTTCGTCGATCGGTTCCAGAGGCAAATAAGTCAGTCCGCAGCAAGGACATGTCGGCAGTTGTTCGCCGCCGAAGTCCTGTTCGGTCGGGCTGGTCATGGTCTCGAGTTCCGTCGCGTCGGGATCAAGTCCCACAAACGGTTCAGCAGGATCGCGGCGACCACGGCGTCCGCCGCCCCCGCCGCCGCCAACCTGGACACAGCCGCTGGTGATACCGACCGAGAGTGCGAGTTTCATGTTGCGGTCGAACGGGTTGAGTGTATCGGCAAGTTCGTTGTTGCTACCGCCCCCGCCTCCTCCACCACCGCCACGTCCCCCACCAAATCCGCCGCCGCCAGGCAGGCCGATTCCGGACATGCTGATCGCGACGAAGCCCGGCGTCACGGTCTTGCCGGTGGCGTCGATGGTTTCGGCTCCTTCGGGAACTTTGATGTTCTGGCCGATCTCGGCAATCTTTCCGTCGCGGACAATGATCGTGCCGCCCCGGATGACGCCCTGGGTTACGGTGTGAATGTCACCTCCAGTGATGGCCAGGATTTTTTCTGGCTTCTTGTCGGTGGATTTTTTCTCGTCGGTTGTTTTGTCGGCTGGTTTTTCGGTGGTGGATGCTTTCGCGGGTTCTTTTTCCTGAACAGCGAAGACGATTGAACTCGTGCCGAAACTTGCAAGTAACCAGGCAACAAGTGATGCGGCCAGGATCAAGCGTGACGATGCGAATGGGGTTTTGTTTTTCATGACTTCACCGGGTTGGGGAAAAATCTCTCGCTCACGCAATTTGGAATGCACACTTTTGTAAGAGGGGCACTCTTGCCCGTCTTTTTGCGTCTTTATTGGTGTCGGGCCGGAGTGCCCGACCTACAAAAATCCGGCAACGACCATGGAACGGACTCACAGGCTGGAAGCCTATACCACGTTGTTACTCTTCTGACGAACTGTATACACGTTTGCCGGCCACAAAAACTTGTTGGACTCCGGCGGTTGCTTCGAATGGGTCGGCATCGAAGACGACAAGGTCCGCACGCTTGCCGACTTCAATCGTACCAATTTCCTTGTCCAGTCCCAACAACTTTGCCGGGCCGATGGTTAATGCTTCCAAAGCCTGCTGGCGGGTCAGTCCCGACTTCATCAAAATCGAAACGGGAAACAGCGGGTTGTGCTGCATCGCGCGATAATCGGTTTGACCGGTTGAAAGACTGAAAACAAACTCGACGCCAGCATCCCCCAACAGGCGGGGAACGTTCAGCCGGTCCCTCGATTGTGGATGGGTATCGAGTCGAGGCGGGAGGACTACGGTCAGCTTTCGGTTCGGCAGCAATTCCATGGTTTGGTACCAGTCGGACCCGCTCCCGACGACGGCCAGTCGCGCCGCCGGCGCTTTGTTGTGTTCCTGCATCAGGTACAAAATCGCAGCCGCGTTGTTGGCGTTGACAACAATCGGTTGTTCGCCAGCCCGAACGGATTGCCAGAGTTTTTGCGAAGGATCGATGGTCGCTGGTGCGCTAGCCGGTCGGCCTTCGGTTGGTGCGCCGCCTGATCGGCCAGTCGGAGGCCCGCCGCCTTCGCCACCCCGTCCACGTCCTCCACGGCCGCCCGAGCTGGCTCGTCCGGCAGGTGCTGCGCCGCTTCCTGACGCTTCACCGGCCGGCGGGCGTTCGGCGTTTGGGTCCTTGAGTCCGTCGCGAATGGTTTTCAGGCTGGTCGTGTCGTTGGTGACAGTGGTGTAAAGTCCGCCACGGGATTTTCGCACGATCGGGTGGATGAAAGATTCCGGTTCGGCGTCGGCTTTTACGTCAGTTTCTTTTTCGTCGAGAGGTTTTGCGGGCGAAACGCCGGGTGCCGCAGTCAGTGTTAACATGTTTTCAGGAAGCGGACTGCCAATAACGCTTTGGCCGTATCCACTGGTCACAATGTTGACGGTCGTAATGCCGCTTCGCAAAGCCATGTCCCAGCTGCCAGGCCGGGCGTCGAATACGTCGGAGACACGGACAAAGGAAACTGGTGCCTGTCGGCCGCGGCCGCCAGGGATTCGAAACGTTCGGCCGCCAAAGGTTACTTCGCGTACTTCTTCTTCTGGTTCCGCGCCCAGATTGAAATTGACGACGAAATACGGATCGACGATTCCGGGAACGACTGTGCGTCCGTTCAGGTCGATGATTCGCGCGTTGTCGGGAACGCTGACGGTTTCGCCAACTTCTTTGATCACACCATCAACGACCAGGATTTGGCCATTTTCCAGGCGGCCGGCTTTGCCAACCGTTTCGATTGCGGCGTTGCGAAGGACGAATGTATCCTGAGCGGCGGCTGAAGAAAATTGCAGCAACAA
>JAYVKA010000378.1:0-4948 GCA_043768885.1 Planctomycetota bacterium | reverse complement strand
TTCGGTGTCAATCGCTATTGGTTTCCCAGACGGCCAAACCGTGCCAGCTGGTTCAACCGTCAAATGCCTGTGGAGATAAGGACGCATTCGTCGATGCTTACAGTTATGTCACGACAGTCCCATCTGATACTGATTTCGGCCCTGCTGGCGGCCCCGGTTCTGGCTTGCGCCATGGCGCAAGGCCAGGATAATCCGTTCGGCGCAGCCAATCCGTTTGGTGCCGGTGCCGTCCAAGCCGCGCCGACAAATGCCGCCGGTGCCAATGCGGCCGCTACCGTTGAACTTCAACCGCTGGACGAATCGATCAACAACGCGACCCGCGTTGTTGTCGAATCGATCCGTGCGATCAATCCAAAAGAAGCCCGCCAGTTGTGCATGGCAATTCGCACGATGCTGGATCTGGAATTCGCAAACGACGCCAGGTTCTATTTCGATCGCCTGGTAAAACTGAACCTGGACGAAGCGGCCCAGGTCGCGCTGTTCGAATCCGAAGGCTCCGATTTTTTTATGCGACTGCACGGGTCGCCGTTGCTGGAGCCAGAAGGAAAGCCTTTCGCCCGAAGCATGTTCGCTGCGTCCAGAAGACACGCGACTGATCCGGCTTACCTGGCAGGGTTGATCTCGAATGTCGGGGACCCGTCACTGGAAATCCGCTCCAGTGCTTTTCTGACTCTGCGCCGCATCGGAGCGCCCGGAATCGCGGCACTTGTCAGCTCATTCGCTTCGGAAACAGATCGTGAACGAATTTTGCGGATGCGAACGGCCTTGCGATCGATGGGACAGGAATCACTGGTTCCAATGCTGGGCGGAATTCGGTCCAGCCATATCCAAGTCCGCTACGAATCGCTGATGGGCCTCGCGTCCTTGCGTGATGCGGACGCTTTGTATTCCGTGATCGCGCCAGCCTATTCTCTCGACGAACCGGAAGAAATCCGCGAAGCGGTCCAGGGTGCGATTCGAACAACCTGGGGTTCGCTTCCGGAGTCAGGTGAACTTGCCCAGCGTGCTTTTCGCCGCACCAATGATTTGCTTTACGGGCGGTCTCGATTGCAGTTGACGGCAGGCACGAGTCTTGAACGATCCGAAACACCGTTTTGGAATTGGGACAATGATTCTGGTCAGCTAGTCCAAATCATGGTCTCGCCGACAACCCTTTCTCGGCTGGTTGCGCTGGAAGTTGCCCGCGATCTCGTCCGGCTTTCGCCGTCCGATGCCAATTACCGAAGAATACACATGCTCGCCTGGCTGGATTCGGCCAAACGATTGACCGGTCCATTGGCGACTCTGCAGTTGGTCGATGCCAATGCGGAACTGAATTCGCTTTCGCCGCCCGAACTGGATGAAGCCATGCGAATGGCTGTTCAGGTGGAACTTTATCCAGCCGCAGCCGGCGCTTGCGATCTGATGCCACAGTTGCCCCACGCGGCAGACATGCTGGTTGGACAACAACCGTCCGGTGTGATTCGCGCTTTGCAGAGTGGCGACCGAAACACACAATTCGCTGCGACGCGTGCCGTGATGTCGATTGATCCGGACAAGGGTTTTCATGGCAGCAGTTTTGTTTTGGAATCTCTATTGGCGATTTCGGGATTTGGTGACAGGTCATCTGCACTGGTCGGCCACGGTGATCTGACACTGGCACGCGACCTCGCTGTAACGATGTCGGCGGCTGGCGTTTCTGCTGAAACAGCCGAAACAGGTGGCGAACTGTTTCAATTGGCGATCAAAAATTCCAACGTGCGATACCTGGTCATCAGCGAAAAGATCGCCGCTCCCGGAATTCAGAATCTCGTTCCGCAACTGCGGGCCGACTGGCGAACGCGACTGATGCCGATCGCGATCATGACCGATGATCCGAATCCGCTTCGAAGCCAGCGACTGGCCCAGCCCGATCCGCTAACCATCGTGCTGCCGTTAACGACCGATCCGCGCCTGGTTCAATTGCAACTGGAACAGCTTTCCGGTTTGAATCGCGAAACGGAAACGGATGCGGCTGATGGGCTCGAACAAAGTGAATGGGCTCTGGCGTGGCTGGCGAAAATCTCCCAGGACCGAACGCGGTACGCCTACTACGATCTTGCACCGCAGCAGACCAGGTTGATCGGGCTGCTGATGCATCCGCGTTACACCGAAACGATTGCAAAAATCCTTGGCACTATCGGCACGCCCGACGCACAGCGGTCGCTGGTCAACTACGCCAGCCAAACTGGCCGGCCCGACGATTTGAGAACGCTCGCAGCCAAAGCTTTTGGACAATCGATCCGCCAGAACGGACTTTTGTTGACGACTTCGGAAATCCAGTTGCAATATGACCGCTACAACTCCAGCCAAAACGAGAACGTTGAAACGCAACGTGTTCTCGGATCGATACTGGACCAGATTGAACACCGTTCCAGCGATTCGAAAACTTCGGCCGACAACAGCGAATAGCGGCCCGACGAAATGGCAATTCCTGCTAGCGAATTGGCCTTTTGCGCGTTGTCCCGAAACATCCTGTTCGTTATCCTTCGCGGCAGTACCGCAATGATATGCGAGCTTCTTTGATTTGCCCCGTTTCTTTCGGTCAGGGTTCGGTCGACTGCGCAAGGCGTTTTCGGCCAGAGTCCACGCGTTTTCAGTTTGCTGGCGTGCCGTTCTCTTCCAGGTGCAAAAGCGTTCCTCAACCTTCGTCCAAACCCGATTGAAGAACAAACATGGATGTGCGACGCCAACGCGCGAATGCGCAAACGCTGGATTTTTCGTTGCTTGAGTCGAAACAATTGTTGACCGGCATTGTGTTCAACAATTCGTCGATGGAAGTGGTCGTCGAAGGGACTTCGGGCAACGACACAGTCTTCGTAACCCGTCCAGCCCCGGGACAAATTCTCGTGGCGTTAATTGGAATCGACGCCCGGACTTTTTCCCAATCGTCGATTTCCGGAGTCAGGTTTCTCGCATTCGACGGTGACGATTTTTTTCAAAACGCGACGAGTGTAAATTCGTTCGCGTATGGGCACTGGGGTAATGACCGGTTGATGGGTGGTTCAAATGTCGACCGATTCCAGGGTGGATTGGGCGACGACGTTTTGATTGGAGGAAACAGCAATGACCTGCTGAATGGAAATAGCGGCGACGACATTCTCGACGGCCAGTGGGGAAACGACTGGATTTTCGGCTCGACTGGAATCGATCAAATCCTGGGTGGCGATGGACATGATTTGCTCTCCGGTGATGAAGACAACGACACCATCCATGGCGAAAGCGGTGACGACGAGATTTACGGCGGTCCCGGGAACGACTCGCTCAGCGGGAGTTCCGGCCATGACATCATATTCGGGGGCGACGGCGATGATTCGCTGTTCGGAATGACCGGTGATGATGTCCTTTGGGGAGACGATGGAGCTGACCGGTTGTTTGGCGAAGCGGGCAAGGACCGCCTGTATTCCGGAAATGGAAACGACTACGCCAGCGGTGGCCAGGGAGATGATCTTGTTCAGGGCGGTTTGGGAAACGATGAACTCGACGGAGATGATAGCGATGATTTGCTGATCGGAAGTTCGGGGGACGATACATTGCGAGGTGGATTCGGCAATGATCGCTTGTTGGGGCAGGATGGCGATGACAATCTCTTCGGCGGCGACGGAGATGATGGGTTGTGGGGCGAAGAGGGTTCGGACAATCTCGAAGGCGGGAATGGGAATGATGTGCTGTTTGGCGGAGTTGGCAATGACCAGTTGTTCGGTCAATCGGGATTCGACGAGCTGTTTGGAGAAGCCGGCCTGGACGGATTGTTTGGCGGAATCGGTGGCGGCGATTTTTTGACGGGCGGAGGAAGCGCAGACCGCTTTCTGGTTTGGGATGGAGACAACTTGCTCGACTATTCATCGTCAACGGAAGGAATCGTTCAGTTCGTCAACAATACCGCAATGTGGAATGAAGCGGAAATTCGCGTGATCGATGGCGCTTTCCGGTTGCTCCACGAAAACCTTGGTCACGCCAGACTGATGCAGGATTCACTGGACAACGATGCCGTGAAGTACGTCAAATACGCCAGCCTGAACGGAGCGCCGTCCGCCAACTACATCCGGGGAAGCGGCCCCGCTGGTAACCTGATTTACGACCGCGAGATTTGGGTCGCCGACTGGAATGAAAACATCGCCGCAACCAACACCCGGACTGTCTTTAGCATCATGCATGAAATCGGACACTCGTGGGACAGCATCCTTGAAATCGGAAACCGCCGCCCGGCGGCGACCGGGTTTTGGGACCAGTTTACCGCTTTGAGCAGTTGGCGATCGACCAACCCCGGCTCAACGGCATACAGCATTTCCGGTGACGGCAAATGGTGGCACCTGAACTCCGCTTCGTTTGTTTGGGACTATTCCAAATTCAATCCTGCAGAGGATTGGTCCACGGTTTGGGAGATTCTTTACGACCCAACCAAGGCCAGCGAACGGGCGGTTGTTCAAACCAAGGTCAATATCATCAATCAGTTGATCGCCGCAATCTGATTGGGCTTTTTCGCCCTTCAGTCGCGAAATCCTGTTGACCAAACGATCCCGCGCTGCCAATGCTATATTCAGTGGCAAGCCCGGTTCGATTCTCGATACCGATCCTCGCGGCCTTTCATTCTTCAAATCGACTCCTGGTTTCGACATGCGCGCCATCAAAACGTCGGCCTCCCCTGCCCTTCGTTCTATCGCAACTCTTTTCATGTCTTACAAGTCGATCATCTGCGTCATCGCAATCGTCGTTTCGTCCCAGCCTGCTTCGGGATTTTGTCAGGACACTGAAACAAGGCTCGCCGACAAGACAAGAACTGCCGCAATCGACGAGATGAAAGCACGGATTCAAGCCGATTTCGCTATTCGGCTAAATGACGCACAAAAAACGAAGATCATTGAAGCTTTCCGGGAAGCCCACGGCGGGTACAGCCCGGACGAGGTTATCCTGAATGACGAACTTCAAC
>JAYVKA010000377.1:0-4620 GCA_043768885.1 Planctomycetota bacterium | reverse complement strand
TGACTTCTCCGTTACAATTTCAATGCGTTATGACCGAACGTCGGCAACCGCAATTGTCGTTGATCCGCCATCGAAATGCCACTTGGCTTCAATGCTTTCCGCATGACCAAAATGATTGAAATCCGAAAATACCTTCCCGAAACCGAAGCCAATGGACCGGCCGATTCGTGCCCGATCGATTCGTCAGGGAAGGGGAGCGAGTGCGGAACCAGCCTCTGGAAGCCGCCCAAATTCGATCTGCGATTCCTGTTCCTGGTCCTCACGTTGACGGCGATTTGGCTCGCATTGCAACGGGTTCAGAACGTGGGTTCCATGTCGGTTATCAGCATCATTATGCTGACTTTCATGTTTGGATGCCCGCGAACGCGCAAAGCTGTTCTCACAGTGGTGCCTGCCCTGTACCTGCCGTTTGTTTGGCTGTTGGTCTACATCGTACCGTTCAATGCCTATCACCGGGCGTGCATTCAAGCGTGGGGTCATTTGCCGGGCTTGTTGCCCAGCGGTTTTTTCTGGAACCCTCCAGGCACGGAACTCGTGGCGGCAACGACAACCGTTGTCCTGTTTTTTGCCGGAGTCCTGGCCTTGCGATTCAGCAATGTTTCCCGTTGGGTGGTCGCAATTCCGACTGCGGCCATGTGCAGCTGGTCCAGCCTGATGTGTTTCGCGTTTTTTAGAATTTAGTTTTGGCTCTCGCAACTGCGCTACGCAAACCACTCCGTAATCGCGTGGGCCTTGACCAGCTCGCGGGGCTGCTGCAAATGGTTCAACACCATAGTCTCCGGATCGATTCCGAAACTGTGATAGATCGTGGCGAGCAACTCCGACGGATGAACCGGATTCTCCAGCGGCGCGGAAGCGGTTTTGTCCGACTCGCCATAAACCAAACCCCGTTTGATTCCGGCACCCGCAATTAGACCCGTGTAACAATACGGCCAATGATCACGCCCGTCGGCGTCGTTCGCGTTGCCAGATGTGCTAACACCGCGTTGCGGACTGCGGCCAAACTCGCCGACAACAACCAAGAGTGTATCCTCCAGCATTCCCCGTTGGTCGAGATCTTCGATCAGCCCCGAGATTCCAGTGTCGAACATCGGTGCGGACTGGTCCTTCATCCGCTTACTCAACTGGACATGCTGGTCCCAGCTGTGATTGTCCGAGTTGGCGACTTTGGGCCAGATGACTTCGACGACACGCGTTCCGGCTTCGACCAGCCGCCGGGCCAACAAACAGCTTTGCCCAAACGTGTTGCGACCGTATGACTCGCGGGTCTGCTCTGATTCCTGCGACAGATCGAATGCATTTCTCGCCCGTCCCGACGTAATCAATTCGAGAGCCTGGCTGTAGTGCTCGTCCAGGCGATAATCCTCAACCGCTTTCTCCAGTTCCGGCATTTGACGATTGACCAGTTCGCGCAAGCGGGCCCGTCGCTTCAGCCGCAACGAGAACACTTCATCGGGCAGGGTCAGGTCGTCGGTCCGAATCCGGTTCATCTTGTCCATGTCCAGATCGTCGCCATCCGGATACAGCGTGTACGGGTCGAACTGTTTTCCGAGAAAACCGGCCGCGCCACCTTTGCCGACAACATTGCTTTCCTGCAACGGACGGGGAAGCATTACGAACGGCAACATCGGTTCATCGACCGGTTTCAGGCGAATAATTTGCGAACCGAAATTCGGAAAATCCTTGGCGTTCGGCGGTTCCAGTTGTCCCGACGGGCTGACCTTGTCGGTCGTGTAGCCGGTCATCATTTGGTAGATCGCCGCCGTGTGATTGAACAACCCGTTGGGCGTGTAGCTGAGCGAACGAAGCATCGTAAAGCGGTCGTTCAGGGTCGCCAGTCGCGGAAGGTTCTCGGTAAACTTGATGCCGGGAATTTTTGTCGAGATCGGCTGGAACACGCTCTTCACGTTGTCGGGCACGTTTTCTTTCGGATCCCACAAGTCGATATGGCTCGGTCCGCCTTGCAAATAGACCATGATCACACTTTTGGCGCGGCCCCAGCCTGGACGCTCAATCAGCGGCGAAGCAGCCGAGGCAGCCTGCAACTTGAGCGCAGTACCCAACGTCAGTCCGAGCATTCCCGCACCGCCAACCCGCAGGATGTCCCGCCGCGTTGGTGCCAGATGCGGATCGCAAAGGTCTTTGGCTTTCGCCCCGGCTATTCGCCACATATGAGTCGCCTTTCGTTTCTTAATCTCGTTACGGGCGTCCCGCTCGTAACGCACTGCCATGCAGGCTCTGCCTGCTGTCCTGCGCTCGGGAGGCGGAGCCTCCGCTGCATGGTGTTCCCATGCGGAGCATGGGAACAAGTTTGTGGTTACAGGTTTGTGGTTAATGGTTGAATAAAAATGCCGGACTGTTGATCAGAGCCCAGGCCAAATCCTGTGCCGCTGTCAGCCGTTCCGTTTCCAGTTGCCGCTGGCTGGTCACAACGTCCCGTTCCAGTTCTGCCAAAATCGCATCGGGCGGAGTCGGAATCGAAAGTCGCGAGATCGTTGCCCGACGCTGGACGATTCCGGCATCGATCATGATCGGTTGTTCCGCAGTCGCCAGCGATTGCCGCAGGGCCAACAAATCGGGACTGGTCCGGTCAAACAATTCGTTCAATCGGGCTTTGACCGGTTCAGTCCACGAGGCTGGATCCGACGCCAATGATGCCCGCAATTCTTCACTCAAATCCGGTCCGATTATCTCCAAACCTGACGACACTGAAAAACGCAATCGTCCTGGCTGATGTGTTCCGTCCGGGTAGTTGTGATCCATTTTGAATCGGATCAGCCATCCGCTTGCCGATTCGACAGGTTCGGCAACACGCAATGTCACCCAGTGGGTGCTTCCAAAACTCGGCGAGACCGCCCATCCATCTCCGCCATCGCGATTGCCATTGACCAGTTTGTCAGGCGAAAATCCTTCCTGGGCGAAATCCGCCGCGGCTGATTCAATTTTCACCGGCTTCCATTGATCGGGAGCATCAAGCGGTGCAATTTCCAGTTCCAGTTCGTTGATCACAAAGTTTCCGTTCTTCGCCAGACCTGGGCCACCTGCCGGAAGCGAAGCGTCGGCCAGCGTTTCCAGCCGCACTGCCGTCAATTTGGAAAGCGCGGTTCGCGACTCCATGACGACCGCCGTTTTTCCCTTGTTCTCGCGGACGATGACCGACCGGTCGGAGGCCAATTCATGTTTCCCGCCACTCGTCTGGGTGAACGACGTAACTTGCAACAAATCCCAATTCGCTGCCGCAAGTTCCCGGTCCCGCCAGGTTACAAAATTCTTCTCCCGTTCAGCGTCAAACATTTCGACTTCCGATTTCAGCCGCGCGATTTCCGCCAGTCGTTTCGCCTCTCGATCCAGCAAATTGGGATCGATCTTGGCAATGAATTCGGTGAGATCCTTTTCAGCTTCTGCCATCAATCGTGTTCGCTCGGCTTCTTTTTCTGCTTGCAGTTTTTCGGCAACCGGAATTCTTGCATCCCGCGATTCCATCAGCCGCTGATGATCAGGCTCGATCTCGGTAAAAATTCCGCGGGCCAATTCAGTTTCTTCGTCTGTTGCTGGCCGGTTCAAAATTCGCAAATACAAGTCGTCGATCAGTTGATCGTTTTCCGGAGTTCGCACGACCATCGCCGCCAGTTCGCCTTCCGGATTATTGATCGCGCGGGCCTGGTCCTGGCCACTGACCAGAGCCAGCACGGAGCCGAGCTGCATTTCCGATGATCGCTCGCATTCGCAAACGCTTTCCCTGGCCGGCCGACCCAGCGTCGCCAGGAAGCCGCTTTCCAGGCCCGCGCCCGAATCCGGCAACTGTGCTGCCCGTGTTCCCGCTGGCATACCCGGGAAATTCGATTGGGTGCCGGTCGTCAGTGACAGTGCGTCATACAACACCTCGGCCGGCAATCTTCTGGCCAACGAGTGCGAGTAATTACTCTTGTCATCCTCGTTCCAGGTGTTGGTTTCGAAAGACAACTGATAAGTCCGCGACTGACAAATCAGTCGCAAAACATGCCGCGTATCAAAACCGCTTTCGACAAACTCTTTCGTCAACCAGTCCAGCAACTCAGGATTTGTCGGCGGATTCCCGGCCCGAATATCATCGACTGGTTCAATCAAACCAGTACCCAGCATGTATCCCCACAACCGGTTTACGTAACTGCGGGCAAACCAGGGGTTGTCTTTCGTTGCCAGCCAACTCGCAAACTGTTCGCGCCGCGATCCTTCGGTTGTTACGGATTGTCCGGCGGCAAATGGAAACTCAGGTGGCGACTCGGCATGGGTCCGAATATGAACCATTTCGCCTTTGCCTGAGTCCTCGATGATTTCGTAAAGTGGTGTTGCTGATTCGACAGCCGATCCGCCGATGTTTTTGTCTCCACCGGCCGGGTCCTTCTTTCGATCAATCTGCGCAAACCACGCGGCGGTTTGGTAATACTGGTCCTGCGTCCATCGCTCGAACGGATGATCGTGGCACTTGTTGCAATTGAAGCGAATTCCCAGGAACAAATGAGTCGTATTCTCCATCACGTCTTCGGGCGTGCGAAGAATTTTGTAATAGGCAGCAACCGGGTTGTCATTGTTCGATCCGGAAGCAGTCAAAACACTTCGGGCGAACTGGTCATAGGGAAC
>JAYVKA010000376.1:0-6273 GCA_043768885.1 Planctomycetota bacterium | reverse complement strand
CTTTAGGGTCTCACCAAGACTCCATTCGTTTCGCCGTTCGGCCGCGAGGTCTCCACTGAGCAGAATCTTGTTCTTCGCCTCGGTTTCCGTACCAAGGGCACGTTCCAGTTTCGCGATTTGTTCCCTGGATTCGTTCCGTTTGCCAATTACGGTTTCAATTTCCTGCTCGAGAGTGAAACTCTGCATTCTTGCCAGCAAGGTTCCTTTTGGAATCGGCTGAAATGGATCGTTGGGTTCGATGACCTCGATCAGAGTTCCGCCGACTCTGGCATAAATTTCCCGTTGTTTCTCGGCAATCAATTGGCCTTTGGATCCAAGCGTAAACGACCAGGGGACAATGCACATCAGAACTGCAATCGCGGCGACGACGGACAGCGCAAACATGGTCCGGGGCAGTTTTGATCCGGCAAACGGAGCAGACAACCACGAGAGCTGTTTCCAGACCGGCATCAGAAAAATGCTGTTGTGTTCCAGCGAGTTGCCAAGCGCCAATCCAGCATGTTCGCTTACCATTTTCGCCCGGTCTCGCAGTTTTTGAGTGATCTGGCTGTCGTGCAGATTCTCCAGCACGAGCGCTCCGATAATCCGTGGCGGCGGGGCCTTTCGATGTTTTTTGGACAAGACGTCAGTCGAATCGGAGTCACCGACATGGCGTGAATCAGTCAACGGGAGAATCGCAACCATGCGCGACTGGGATTTGTCCAGATATGGCTGCAACTGCTTTTCGATTTGGGGAGCCAGGTTGGTTCGATCACCGGAATACCAAAGCGGTTTGCCGGCCCGAAGCACGGCCGATACGACTCGCGAGAGTCCCTTGATCTGGTCAGACCGTCTCTCCAGCGTATCCAGCCCGCTCACCGAAAGGATGTTCGCAAGTTGTCCATTGCGGGTTGCGACACTAATGCGATCACATTCAAGCAGTCGGCGACCTTCATTGGCCAGGGCAAAGGCAACCTGTTGGGTATCGAGCCCCGAGTGAATTCGTCGGGTGAATTGCTCGAGGCTCTGCCAAACTTGCTGCTCTTTAGAAAACGCCCGGAGTTTTTGGTTGCGAAGAAAGTCGCTGGCGACCTCGCTCATTTGAGTCAGGAAGCGAAGATATCCTCGCTGTGTGGCCGGACCGCCGCCGGGTCGCTGAAATACTTCAACCAACCCAACCAGTTGACCATCGACCATAAGTGTTCCGAAAATCAGCAACAAACCAGTCGGGTTCGATATGCCTCCGGGTTCTTCATTGTTTTCTGATCCAGAGCGTGGAGGAATAATTGTCGGTTCGGCTTTCGCCGCCACGTGCAGTAAGAGGTGCCCATGGATTTCCCGCGATTGTTCGTCGGTAGCCAGGCCGGTCTCGGAAAGATTGATTTGGTATTTCAGCTCGAACGGCCGATCAACCGAAGGCCGGACCCAAAGCGCTCCGCCGACGCTGGCCAGTGCGCTGGTGGTGCGAACCAGAAAGCCTTCGTAAAAGCTGCTTGCCGACGTTTCGTTTTTTGCGAGGTCAGAAATTTCCTGGACCAACGAGCGAATCTGGCTACGGGTTTGTTCGACCAGTTCCAGATCGACCTGGACATCTTTTCTGGAGCGACTTGCGAATCGTCCGGGCAACGGTACATCGCCAGTGGAGCTTGTCACGGGCGAGTCGGTGCGAAACGAGTCTTGGCTCATGCGATGCAAATTGGTTTGGACAAAGGTACCCGAACGCCAATGTGGAAATCCGGGACGGGGGACTTTCCCGAATTCGGGTCGGGAAATCAACGCCGGAAATTGCGAATTCTGAACGATGCTGTTCCAGAACAGAAATGCGTGACAGGATTGGCTTCGAATGATCGCGCTGAAATCGGATGGAGGCGGTTTTCGCCCTGTATTTTTCGGTAGCATGCTGTCAAATGCTGGCACCCCTCGTGAACTGATTCGTAATTGGGGTTAAAGTCATACAAAACATCAGAATCTGGAATGTTTTACGCCGGAACGAGCCTGAAGAAAAACGGACCATGCGCGTTATCATCGAATCCGACACTGAGCTTGCCAGCAAACGAATTGCCGGAATTATTGCCGATCAAATCAGGGACTACCCAAAAACAGTCTTGGGGCTGGCAACTGGCTCCAGCCCGGTCGCCGCCTACGCTGAACTGATTCGCATGCATCGCGACGAAGGTTTAAGCTTTTCCAAAGTTGTCACTTTCAACCTGGACGAATATGTCGGGTTGCCGCCGACTCATGCACAAAGCTATCGAATGTTCATGAACGAACACCTGTTTCGGCATGTCAACATCCTGATGCAGAACACGCATGTGCCGGATGGCAGGGCTTTGGAGCTGGAAAAGAGTTGCGAGATTTATGAGCAGCAGATTTTGAACGCAGGTGGAATCGATGTTCAATTGCTGGGAATCGGGGTGGACGGGCACATCGCTTTCAACGAGCCCGGTTCCTCGCTTGGCAGTCGCACGCGCCTAAAAACGCTCACCGGCCAGACGATCAGGGACAACGCCAGGTTCTTTGGTTCGGAAGCCGAAGTTCCCCGAATGGCCATCACGATGGGTGTGGGGACGATTCTGGACGCACGGCAATGTCTGTTAATTGCCTTGGGCGAGAACAAGGCCGAAGCGATCAGGGCTACAATCGAGGGCCCTGTGACAGCCCAGGTTACGGCTTCGGCACTTCAACTGCATCGTGACGTTATCGTGGTTTTGGACGAAGCTGCGGCATCCAGACTATACCGGCGCAGTTACTACGATGATGTAGAAAAGGTACAACGAGAGCTGGAACTGAGGCGACGTTCGGATTCGTCGATCAATTTCTAGAAGTCATTCAGCCCTTGCCTTTTGACTTGGCCCACAATAACAAATCGCTGATTACATGAGATTCATAGGAACAGTTGAAACAGAACGGCAGGCAGGAAATCTGGCAGCATGGATGATTGCCGAAGGGATCGACACACATGTCGAGGCTGGCGACAAAGGCTTTGAAATATGGGCCCGGCAGGAAGACCAGATTGAACGGGCGAAAAAAGAACTGTCGGACTTTTTGGCCAACCCCAGCGATTCAAAATACGACCAGGCTCACAATCGCGCGGCGGAAATCGCCAGGGAACAGGCCCGCAAGCAAAAAAAATACCGCGAGAATGTGGTCAGAAGAAGTGTCAAAACAGGGTCGGGCCAAAAAAGCCCGCTGGTCATTCTGTTAATTGCCATCAGCGGCCTTGTTGGCTTGTTGACCAACTTTGGCGAAGGCAATAAGCAGATGCTCAACAACCAGACTTTTCAGGCCCTGGCCTTCAACTATATGAAGGGGCCTGAAGTCGCAGAAGTCGTGAACGCCTCAGCAGGAAATCTCGATGCCTTAAATGTTCGCTTGGCCAATGCCCGGCGCGGCGAAGTCTGGAGAATGTTAACGCCGATTTTCATCCACTTTGGTACCCTGCACTTGATTTTCAACATGATATGGCTGTGGCAATTGGGGCGAGTCATTGAGTTTCGATATGGAACATTCTGGCTGGGAATTCTGATCCTGTTCACAGGTATCATCAGCAATTTTGCCCAGGGAACGATTCCGGCATTCGTTCAGGGCACGCCGCTTCCGGATTTTCTTCAGGGATCGGCGCCGGCTTTGTTGGGAGACACTTTAGTCACCATGTTTGGTGGAATGTCCGGCGTTGTTTACGGCTTGTTCGGTTTTGTCTGGATGAAGTCGAGTTATGATCGCGAGAGTCGCCTGTTCATGCCATCGTCAACGATACTGATCATGATTTTGTGGTTCTTCTTTTGCCTGACGCCCTGGGCCGGAAATGTCGCGAACTGGTGTCACGGAATTGGGCTGGTTACCGGAATGCTCGCGGCGTTTATTCAAATGCCGGCTTCGCGCAAAAAACTGGCCGGATAACGGGTTCGCTATCCGGCAGCAGTTTTTCTGCTTTCACCGTTATCAACGATGTAAGCTGCTGGGCACAGCCGCTCCTGCGTGCCAGCACGATTTTATTGTCGGCCTTGAGTTGCCGAGGCACCGGTTTCAGGAACCTGGGCACCAACTCGTGGATTCAGGTTCGCGTCAGCGGAAACACCGTTTGGACCTTGCATGCGATTCAAAGGAGTGCGCTCCCAGCCGATCGGCGTTTGCGGGCGAATGAAGATGCCAAAAAAGTCCTTGATTCCCGTTAGCTGACCATTGACCTTGCGGTTTGTGAAGGCAAAAAAGTGGCTGACCGGATTCTGTTTGGCGTCGTAGTCACGATTGTAAATATGAATGGACTTGGGCAGGAAATCCTCGGCGGCAATGATGATCTCGACGTGATGATAATTGACCGCGTCTTCTTTTCGCTTGGGCCACACCTCCAGCCAATACTCGTTCTCAACTCCGTTGGGCGTGGCGATCCGCATCCAAAACCGGTCTTCCATGTCCAAACGTTTGGCACCGAACAGGAAGGGCAGGGGGCTCTGCGCCAGGGCATTTCCCTGCATTTCAGGCGGGATCTCGATTTCATAGAGCCGTTTGTTACCAAAATCAAATTCGTAGATCGCCTTGCCGTCGCACATCCATCGTTCGCTGGCTTGCTCGTCAGTGTTCTTTTCGTACTTCGCCTTCTGACCGAGATCTTCTTCGGTTCCGGCGAAATCCCAAATTGCAGTGGAACGACTGTCGGCCTTGTCCGGATCGCCATATTGAATCGTTCCATAGGCCACGCGATAGGATGCCAAGCGGTTGTCGGTCGGATCACGCCAATTGCAAATCGATGGGTTGTAATCCCATCGTTGATAATCGCAGGTGAGTCGTTTGACCTGGCTGCTGGTCTTTTCCCAGTGATCCAGCAGATGGTTCAGGTAGCTTTGGTGATCTTCGGCCAGCGGAAGAAACGATGGCGCGACCGGTTCGCGAATCAGCATGTGTTCGTATTGGTCAATACCCCCACCGGTTTGCCCCTGAATGCCGTTCTGTTGTTGTTCGCCGACCTGTTGATTCTGTTGATAATCGGTACCAGGCTGTTGGGCCATCAGAACAGACGACAGTCCGAAAATCATGGCGACAGAAAAGGCAACGCCGGGTATCAAACCTGTTTGCTTCATTGAATTCATCCTTGAATCAGTGTGCGAGCGCAGAGAAATTGCGTTCAGCCGACACCCGATGCCAGGTGCCATTTCAGTTCTTGAATACGGCAGTCTATCAATACGACTGGAGAGCCGCCCAGATCAAATACAGCGTGCTAGCGACCGGGGTCATCGCAGTCTGGAGATCGTTTCGATCATTTTTTCGACCAGCCGTTTTAAATTCGGAGCAGCAATTTTCGCTGAGTCGATGACTTCTTCGCCACTGGTCGATTCCAAAACGTCCGGCTTGGCAACGTTGGTGACAATCGACAATCCAAGAACCCGCATTCCCAGGGCCGCAGCGACAGCAATTTCCGGAACGGTACTCATGCCGACAACATCGGCTCCGATTCGTCGCAAAAACCGGTACTCGGCACGAGTCTCGTAGTTTGGGCCCAGCAACGACGCGTACGTTCCCTGCTGCAGGGCCATTCCTTCGGAACGTCCGATCTCTAATGCCAACTCGATCAACGATGCATCCAAAGCCGAATCACTTCTGCTAATCGGACGACTGTTGGAAACCTTGCCAGCCAGCGACGGTGTGCTTCGATACATGAAATCAACAAAGCTGCGAATCAGCATGATCTCACCGCATCCAAACCGCGGACTCACTCCGCCTGCTGCATTGGAGATAAACAGAGTCTTAACGCCAATTCGATGCATCACGTGAACGGGCAACGTCGCGAGATCAACGTCGTATCCTTCGTACAGATGAAATCGGCCCTGCATCGCGACGACGGGCTGACCAGCCAGATTCCCGCATACCAAACGCCCTTTGTGACCAAGCGCCGTCGAAACCGGAAAGCCTGGAATCTCGCCGTAGTCGAATGCGGCATCTGTCTGAATTTCGTCAGCCAACAATCCTGAGCCGGTGCCCAGAATAATTCCGAATCGTGGACGGGCCTGCCAGCGATCGCTCAACCATTGGGCAGCCTTGTCAGCGCGGCTGGAAATCTCGGCAATCATGTTCGACCGTTCCAACAGACCAGACTGACCCGACAAATCCGATACGACACCCGGTTACTGTTCGCCTTTCAGCACACCCATCACCAATTCGGTCAGTTTTGGTTCGGCGGCATTGGCGATCGCCACAATCTTGTGCGGATCAGCCGGTTCCAGCGCATCGGGGAAACACATATCCGTAATGACGGAAAATCCCACGACCCGCATTCCACAATGGACCGCAACGATTACT
>JAYVKA010000375.1:0-4631 GCA_043768885.1 Planctomycetota bacterium | reverse complement strand
TTGGCGTTCCGACCATTGAACCGCGACGAACTCGCCAACTGCCGCGGAATTTGCCGATTCAATTTCGATGATCGCCAAGTCGTTGTTTTCGTCTTTGGAAACAACACGCGCCGAGTATCGGTTCCCTGAAGTGCTGACGACGTTCAGGTTTTTCGTGTTCGAGACTTCGCTGGCTTTGACCAGAATCTTGACGGGGATCGCGACCACGGTGCCGAAGCAAAGTTTCTTGGTGCCGTCCTGGATCGAAACGATCGAAGCGGAAATGGCATCGGCCGGCGTTGCAACGGCATTGAGGAAGCTGGATTCCTGCCGTTCAAATCTGACGGGCGTGCGGCTTCGCAAACTGGGGACCTCGAACTTCAGCTCGATGTTACCCTTCAAAGTATCCGGATCGATGCTGGACATACCTTCGAACGGATTTAGCGGGTGCTCGCGAAAGCGCCGGAACTGATCAGGCGTAAGGATGACGCTGTTGGTGTTTTTGTCGAGTGCAGTTTGAAACTTGGCTTGAAGGTCCGGTTCCAGCTCTTCAACCAATTCGCACAACAGGTCCCGCATCTCGTCTTCCAGCTGGCCGTAACAACATGCATTTCCAGCAACGAAAAACAGCAGCAACGCGATGGCCATTGCCGGAATATGAAAGACCTGGTGCCTGTTCATGTTTTCCTCCTGAAAATCATCTGTCAAAAAAAACTGTCAATTGGAACTGGTACCACGGGCTCCGAATCAGAGCCGGTCAAGAATCACTACCAGTTGCAAAACCGTTGAGTTACGTTTGATTTCGATTCGCATCGAACTTCCCGATGCGAGGTTGTTGATTCGCTGGCTCAATTCCGAAGCGCTTGTGACGGCGGTACCGTTGAGCGAAAGAATCAGGTCACCGGTTTTCAGTCCGACCCGTGCGGCTGGACTCCCCGCCTGGACTTCGCTGATGACAACCGACGCATCCGAGTCACGGGCCGAGATACCGAGTTTCGATCCGCCGGTTGGTTGCGAGGAACCGCTGCCGTTGTTGGCGTTGGATTTTTTTGGTGCTTGCTTCGGTGCGGGTTCCGGTTCACCCAATTCTGGAAGACTGCCCCAGCGATTGCCGGCGATCAATCGGCTCCAGTCGTTCCGAAACGTCACGATCGAGACGTGCCGGTTTTCCGAAATAACATCACCGATCGAACTGTGAATACCAATTAGTTCGCCATCGAGGTTGAAAAGTGGTCCGCCCGAATCTCCACCGATCAGTACGGAATCGGTAACCAGCATGTGATCGCGCTGTTCAAGCACGCGGCCGGTACGAACGGGCGGTTTGCGTCCCAGTTCATAACCACCGGAATGCCCCAGACCTACAACCCACGTTCCGGGTTCTGGAATCTTGTCCGAGGCAATTTTCACGAAGGGCCATTGCTGGTTTCCTTCCAGCCGCAACATGGCCGAATCGACATCCAGATTGTATCCAACCAGTGTAGCGCGAGCGGTCCGGCCACTCGGAAAGAACAATTCAAAAGTTTGCTTTCCGTTGCAGACGACATGTCCCGCGGTCAGAATCAATCCATCGGCCGAAACGATGACGCCGCTTCCAAAACCCTCTCCATCGCTAATCGCGACACAGGATTCCATGTTGCGAGCGACGACGCTGACGACCTGGGCCTGGATTTCTGCCAGGTTTTCGGTACCGTTGTTTTCGACGGGCTCGTTGCTGAAAACAACTGACACCGCCACGACGACCAGGCAGAATGCCACGATTGAATTGAAACGGGGAGACCAGAGTTGGTGCATGGGGTAGTCCTTTTCCCTTTCGCCAGTTGCAGCCGAACCGGAGGACCGGCTCGAACGCTCAACGGCAATCCCCCACTCCTGCTTCCTTGCGTGGGCTCACCAGACTGCCTGTTTTTGCAATAATGTCATCGGAATGGCAGCAGACCGAGTCCGGAAAAACCGCGTTTGACGGACCAGGTGGAACTGGTGGTTTTTCGCGGAAAAAACGTGATTTTCGGCAGGCTGGTTTGGTGGCGAACCAAAAACCACTGATCGCCGCAAACGCAATGAAGTCTTGGACTTACGCTAGAATTGCGGGGCCGAATCGGCACCCGCTTCGTTGACTGAAAATTGAATCCAACCCCGAGCTGTACAATTGCGTTTACTGGAAAAGGCGGTTCGGATTTTGTGGACCAGTCCGAATACACTACTTGGCGTGTTGATTGGTACCTGCGGATTATTGACCGGGGGGCGGGTGCAGAGGGCTCGTGGATGCCTGGAGTTTTGGGGAGGATTCACGAGTTGGTTTTTGCGGAGAATGCCGAACGGGCAATTTACGCTGGCCATGACCCTGGGCCATTCGATCCTCGGCACGAACCGTGATGCTCTCGAAATCTCCAGGGATCACGAACACATTCACGTTCGGCAATACGAAACCTGGGGTCCGTTATTTATTCCAGCCTATTTGGGATGGTCCGGGGTGTTGTGGTTTCGGGGAAAAGACCCGTATCGCGACAATCCATTTGAAGTTGAAGCGTTTGCCGACGATGATCGTCGGAGGAAGTTGAAGAATTAATTGCGTTGGCCAGTTTTTGATTTGCTGAAATTCGAAGCCAGGAAGAAATACGTGGAGAAGTCACAAGTGCATCGCCCATCGAAAATGTTTGTCTGCCGGATTGTGGCCGTGAGTTTCGTTTGCCTGGCCTCAGGTCGGGCATCCGGAGATGATGTCTGGCGGGACAATATGGAACAAGCGGTTCAGACTTCGCAAAAAGAAAGCAAGGACATGCTGTTGTTGTTTACCGGTTCCGACTGGTGTCCGCCGTGTATTAAGCTGGAAACGGAGGTTCTCGGTACGGAAGAATTCGCAAAGGGAACCCGAGATGGCTGGATCCGGGTCAAATTTGATTTCCTGAAGAATTCGCCGGTTCTGCCCGCACTCGAAGCCCAAAACCAGGAGTGGAGCGAAAAGTACGGGGTCGCGGCTTTTCCGACGCTCGTTTTGGTTGACAAAGATCAGCGACCGTTCGGTTTTATGGGCTACCAGGAAGGCGGGCCGGCACCGTTTCTGGAATCGTTGAATGATTTGAAACAGAAAAGGGCATTGCGCGACGAGGCCCTCGAACGAGCAGAAAAAGCCGAAGGAGACGAGAAAGCGACATTTCTGGATCAGGCCCTTTCAGTTCTCGACGAAAACCTGATTGATGTTTGGTACGCCGATGTTGTCGAGGAAATTGTTGCGTTGGACGAAGACGACCACTTGGGGTTACGAACCAAATGGAATGGTGATCGCGACGCTGAAGTCCGCAAAATCATTTTTGCGGACATTCAGACGATTTCGCGGCTGGACAGACCGGAGCAGGCAATAGCGTTCATCGATGAAGTCCTGGGGGCCGTAGAATTTCCGGTTTCCGAAAAATTCGAAGTGCTGCGGATCAAGTTGTCGCTGCTTCAACATGCGGGTCAGCAGAACGAGGCTTTGGAGCTTCTGGACATGATGTTGGCGATGCCGGAAATCACGAGTCAGACGCGGGAGCGGCTGGTCGTCAAAAAAGCGTTGCAGATTTACTCGGCGGGCGACAAAGAAGGCGCGAACAAATTCCTTGATGCGGAGCTTACAGGAAAGACTGACCAGTATTTCGTTCATTTGACCCGGGCCCAGCTTGTGGCCAACAATGGACAGGTTGAGCAGGCCATTCAGATGATCCATCAGGTGATTCCCAAAGCAACCACCTCGCCAGACGCTTTGATCGAACTGGTCGCGACGCGGGCGGACCTGCAATGTGTGGCCGGGAAAGAGACCGAAGCACTTGCATCGCTGGAGGCTTTTTCAATCGATGAATCGGTTCCCGTAGATTTGCGGGCCGAAGCTTTGCTCCAGGCCGCGATGATAATGCGGGAATCGGGGCGGGTTCGGCCAGCCATGTTGACCGAGAATCGCGCGGTGGCTTTGGCGAAAACGCCTGAATTGGCCCGCGAAATCCAGCGGGTTGTCGATACGCTCCGGAAGGCCGGAGAGGACCCTGAAAAATCGGCGGACAAGTAGCCTTCGACTGGCGTTACGGGATTTTTTGGTGATTCAATGGAGATTGCAAATCTTTGAGGCAGTCACGCCATTTTTTCGTTTAACCATCAGCCGCAGGCGTACGGTTTGGCCCTTCGCGTACGCCTTCGGCTGACGGTTAAACGAATTTTGGTGCTGTCCAATTTTCCAGTGTTCAACTCCGGCGTCAGTTCGCCGCTAAAATGTTTTCGGCAGGTGTTTGAATTGCACTGCCGTTTCAGGCTACAATTTCATCCGCACACATTTTTTGATTCGCAACCAAAGGAATTCAATCCATGGGTCTTCGAAATAGCCGTCGTCAGTTTCTGGCCTCTTCCGCAGCAATCGGAGCCGGGTACTTTATCGCGTCCGGTTCGACCGCGCGGGGCCGTCATCGTTCCGCCAACGAAGACATCCGGTTTGGTTGCATCGGAATCAACGGCAAAGGGGACAGCGATTCGGCCGATGCGCTCAGCCACGGCAAGGTCGTCGGCATTTGCGACATCGACGATGGTTATCTTCGCGACAAGACAGAGAAATTTCCCGGTGCCAAACATTTCAACGACTATCGAAAACTGTTTGACGAACTGGGCGATTCGATTGATGCCGTAACTGTCAG
>JAYVKA010000374.1:0-8865 GCA_043768885.1 Planctomycetota bacterium | reverse complement strand
CGCTGACGCTGGTTTACATTGGCGAATCGTTCTTGTGGCGTCTTGGCGCGAACGCCGATTCATCGCGGGACAATATCGGTTTTGTGTTCGGGTTTGAGCCCCGATTCATTGCACGATCGCGAACGTTCAACCCCGGCGGCGTTTCGGTTGGACCGGCCGGATCCAAGTGGCTCGAGTAACGGATGTTCGAATCATACCTGGTACCAGTCCGGGTTATTGAACCGGATTCTTTTTCTTCGCTGCAAGTTCGTCGAGAAAATCCTGCCGGAAAACTTCCAGCGGCAGAACATAATAGGTTGAGAGAAGGTCCTTCTTGTTGGCCAGTGCCAACGCTTCACCGGTGACCCGGTTGGGACCATCAATGATGTCCTCCAGCCGCTTTTCGTTCTTCCTTTGTTGCAAGTCCAGCTGTTTGAGCTCATCTTTTTGCTGCTGGATTTCGGTGCCGTACGTGGTGGAGACAGTGGCACGCTGAACGCCCAGTACATTCAATTGGGATTGTAAACCAACCAGTCGCGACCGGGCGGCCACGAGATCGTACTGGGCATTGCGGGAAAGCGAATAGAGCTGATTCAGTTGCCATTGCAGCGAATTCCGGATCACCGGATCTTGTTCATTTGCCAGCGCCGATTGAAGAAAAAAAATATCGCCGCGAATGCTGTTCAAATTCCACGAAATCTGGTTCAGTTGTGCTTCCGCCGCATTGGCCTGGGCGATCAGGGGGCCAGCCTGTTGGTCGAGCCCGGAAATTTTCGTGTTGGCTTCACTGGTCAGGCGTCCGACCTCCGGCTGTATTTGGCTTTGTCGCTGGGCCAGCGTCTCGTTGTTGTTTTTGATGGTGTCGGCTTGCACGACGCCCTTGGCCTCGGCTTCTTTCAGAAATTGCTCCTGCGCCGACGCTTCGTCCCTCGATAACTGTTCAAAGCGGTCCAGAACAGCGGTTCGTTCGGCATTGAACAATGCGAGTTGAGCGGCAGTTGCGCCGTTGGCAATGGTTTCGATTGTCGATTGCAGGAAGTCGGCGTTTGGACTTCCCACAACCGGCCCCTGAAAATATCCGATCATTTTTCCGGCGTGCCGATAAAACTTGAGCTGCTGTGCATCCGGGGGTGGCGGATCGGTTTGCATGGAGCGTTTCATTTCCCGCAAGCTGACCAGGCTGCGGTCGTGCTGGCCCATCACGGCTTCGCTCCACGTCCGGATTATCCATGACTCCAAACGCGTGGCACTCTCTCCCGGCGACGAACTCAGAATTTTTACGGCATCCTGGAACCGGTAGTGCTTCATCCGGTTCAAGGCAAAGGCATAAACGAGATGTTGGTCAGCCGGATTCGTAACGAGTGCCGATTCACCCAGTGTTTTCGACTGGGCTGATTCCTTGCCCGTTCGTTGCCACAATTCGCCCAGCAACATATTTGTCGGGTCATTCGATGCAGTTGCCTGATACGCAAACGCATGGGAGACAGCGATCGTCATCAACAACGCAACCGTCAATGCTGTTTGCATCGCGGGGATACAGGATGTCCGGCGAGGCCGGACAACATTTTTCGATTCGGTCATGAGATTGCCTTGCAAACAGTTCCGGCCCCAAAGTGCCCAGCTAACGATTCCAGGCAGGCCCAATTTTAGGACCTGGCGACCTTCGGGGCAAACCGCTGCCTGAAACGTTCATTCTCGCCCCAATCGCAGCGGGTAATGCCCACTCTTTTGGATTGATGGCATTTCGGAAATGCTGGCAATCCAGGCAAGAAACCGCTAGATTCCGGATATTCGCATTGACCTAAATGTTCGATTCGGGACACATTGTTCAACACGCAAATCGTTGCGAATTGGACGGAAAGCAGGATGCTTTTCCGTTTCGCTCCGCCGAAAACGGAACCAGACCTACAGATACAAGGAGGTATTCCATGGTCAAGCTGTTTAGTGCAGCGCTGGTGCTTACCGCGCTAACCGTTCCTGTCTCGATGAGCAATCTGGGAACGTCCGATGACGCTGTCGAAATGGAGCAACTGTTCGGCTCGAATCCGGCACAGGGGCCACAACAGCAACCGGAATTCCAGGGACTGCCTTCCGCGACCTTCAATCCGAATCAGGAATCGGGGGGCGTATCGCGATTCCCTTCCTTCGACAATCCATCAAAGGTTCAGCTCGCCGAGTATCCAGGCAATCAAAATTTCCAGAACCCAAACTCCACGCCGCAAAACGGAGCAGGCTTTCAGCCCCAGTCTGAAAATCCGTCCCACTCTCAATCGGCCGGTCAACGGCAGATGGGATTGACGCCGCTCGATGCCAAGCAGTCACAATTTGATTCAGGTTCGCAAAACAGTTTGCGCGAACCACCTCCATCAGCTGCCTGGCAACGGCAAGAAGCCGAGCCCCAATTTCAACCTTCAACCAATCCGGAATTCCAGAACGAATTTCAGCGGAGGTTTCAGACTAACGACTTGAGTGCAGTTCCCGCACTGCGCGAACCGCAGCGGGATTTGTCAACTGCTGCGAACAACTACGACCCGTACTACAACCAGCCAGCAACCAGCACCGTCCAGGACCGATCGGTCGTGCAGGCCGGTTGGGGGCAACAGCCTGCGACGGATGAATACAACGGATCGGCTCTTCAGTCCCTTCAGGCGACGGAGCAGGGAGATTTGCGGTCCGACCTGGACACATCCGCTGCGAAAAATATTCTGGAACAGCTGGAACAATTCTCGCAATCACAATCGTTGCCAGGGACACCGCTGACTTTGGAAGAAGCTCTTCGGCAAACTTCACCAGAGATGCGAACCCGAATGGTCGCTTCGTATTGGCAAGCATGGCGTGACCGTTTTTTGGTGACCTCAGCCGAAATGAAGCTCTTGCAACTTGAGGAGATCGACCGGTCCGGAGCTTTTGGCGTGCAAGGCTCACTTGCGCAACAAGTGCGCAATGGGGAGAACGATGTGATTTCGCGCAGGCTCGCACTGAAACGCTCCCAGGGCGAACTGAAACAGTATTTTTCGGCTCTGAGCAATGCCGAGTATGCTCCGTTGCCAGTCGATATGCCGGTGACGGCGGGCTATGACACGCATTACGACTGGTATGCAAACAATGGCCAGGGGAATGGCGAACTGAAATTATTGGATGAATCGTTGCCGATGGTTTTGGAGCTGGTTCAGGAGCACTCGGATACCGCGTTGAAACTGAACCGTTCTGCCGATCGAATCATGCAAATGGCAACCACCGGCCAGGCGACGCTGGACCAACTGGTTTCGACGCTTGATCGAGCCCAGCAAACGACGGGCAATTGTCTGGAGTCGTTGCGACAGTACAACGCCACGATCGGTGATTACTCGATTGCTTTGCGACCGGACATCGAGTCGTCATTCGATCTGGCCAAGATGTTGGTTCCAGGCCGGCGGACTACATCCGTCAATGTCGGCACCCAACCCGAAAGGACTGCCGATTTACGAGTCAATGTTCCGGTCCAGCCGGCGGCGAACTCGCAACAGTTTTCCAACGACGATTTCAATTCTTCCTCGCGAAATCCAAACCGTATTGATTCGTCTGGTGCCGCCGGGCCGTATCAACCGATGGCTTTGCCGGGCGCTGGAAATAATGGCCCAACGGCACAGCCTTCAGGCGGAAATGGTACGATGCCAACCCAGCTGTTGCCGATCAACCAAGCCGGTCAATCCGGATTCAACCAGCCTTCCTTCGAGGGAAATTCGAATCCGGCAAGCCAGCCACTTCGGCCGCAACCATTTCAAAATCCGGGCGAGCAGCGTCCGCCCAGCCAGTTTGGTTCCGGAGGTTGATGGCCGGTTCCCAGGAAGCATCGGCCAATTATGTCCTACAAAAAAGGTTCCCGTGCTTCCAAACAACGCTTCAGCGGCAACCATCAAAAGAGTTGGCTGTGGGGTCGCCATGCGATCCTGGAAACGATCAAGGCCGGACGGTGGCCGATCCTTGAAATCTTTATAACCGAAGAATGCGAATCCGGCGATCTGGAACTGATGGCACTGATCGGTTCCCGCGAACTGGAATACGAAGTTGTTGTCGCTTCCCGCATCGAACAGCTGGCCAATACCAACCAGCATCAGGGTATCGCCGCGCGAATGGGCGTCTTTGAATATGGCTCCGGATCGGATCTGGAATCCATCGTCAAGAACCAAAAACAATCCCGGCCGTCATTGTTCGTGATTTGCGACCAGGTCCAGGACGCTTTCAATTTTGGTGCGATCCTTCGTTGTTGTGACGGAGCCGGAGTTCAGGCCGTGGTCATTGGCAACCATCGTCAGTCGGGAGTGACGCCACACGTCGCGCGGGCTTCGGCTGGCGCCGTCAATCACGTTCCGATCATTCGTAGCGCTAATCTGGCGGACACCGTTCGCTGGCTGAAAACACAACAGATTCAGTTTGCCGCCGCGAACGAAAAAGCCGACTTGCCGGTTTGGAGCGGAGATCTGTCAAAACCGCTGGGGTTGATCGTCGGCAGCGAAGCGTATGGCGTTTCCGAGGAATTGTTGGGACTGTGCCAACAGAAAATACGCATCCCGATGCAGGGCCAGGTGAATTCGTTAAACGTCGCTGTGGCAACCGGCATCATCCTTTACGAAATCAACCGCCAGCGCGCATCGGCACTGGATGCATGAAGGAGTTGGTTTTCGATATCATTCTATTGAAGACAATTTCCATTGCAGGAGCCAGTCGAATGTGCCTCAACCGGACGATCGTATTCCTGGCAATCATGTTCGCTTGCCTGATTCTCCCGCGAGGCATGTCGGTTCTTGCCCAGACCGAAGTCCAACCAATACCGGTTCAGGAATCCGAAATATCGCTTGCCGAACAACGATTGCAATTCCAGTCCCAGGAGTTGATGACGTCGAAATCCGGAAGTTGGGTTTTTCAGCCGGGCAATACTCCTCGGATCGTCTGGCGGGATGTGGATGAAGTTCGCAGATTGGGTGGTGATGTCGAGTTTCATGTCCGCTGGTTCAACAGCCACCTGGAAGAGTTCCCCGAGCCGAACGATTCCGGGCGGTGGATGGCGTGGATCGAAGGAACTGCACCGAACGGGACACCGTTTCGTCGGGCGCATACGTTTTATGCGATGCCCAAAGATTTGAATTTTGCTGGCGGCCCTCCCGACCTTTCTGTCGAATTTCCCCGGTTTCCGGGTGAAAACTTGCCAGTTCAGTGGAAGGAACATCAGGACGAGGTGAGGCAACTTGCATCGGCCATGGTTCTTCGTTCAGTCGATTCCGAGCAGGCCGCGATATTGATTGCGGGGATCAACGAAGCGAAACCGCTGGGGCATCCGGCAAGATTTGTCGAGTCGGTCAGCGTGATGAACGATGAAATGCTTTTGGCATTGAAGCTGAAAATCCAGGGGCTGGCCGAAAACGTCCGCGGACTGAAACCACCGCGCGTTCGAGCCGAACCCGCGAAGGTGATTCATGAAGGATCGACGGAAGAGGCTGGCGTTCGTCCGGCTGCGAAATTGAGGATCGACGAATTCTGCCAGGCTTGGGCCGACGATACCGGCGAACCCTTTGTAACGCTGGTTGCCAAGCGTGGCGTGATTGTGACTCATCGAGCCTTTGGATCTGACGCAACGGGGCAACCAGTCGATCTGAATTATCGTTGCTGGACAGCCTCGATTACTAAATCGGTCACCGGTCTGATGTTCAGCCAGTTTGTTGATCAGCAACTGGTATCGCTTGATGACTCACTGTCCAAAGTTTTTGCAGATTATCCAAAGGATGCGGCATTTGTACCGACGATTCGACAATGTTTGAATCACACGAGTGGATTGAAAGGGCACAGCGAATTTGGCGGCATGAAAAACCCGAATTTGGAAAATGTGATCCTGAACGGACTGGACATCAACAATCCGTTATCGAAATACGAGTACTGCGGAATGGGTTATGAATTGACAGCAAAAGCGATGGAGATTCTTGCCGGGAAAAGCGCGGCGAGGGTTTATTCGGAACACCTTTTCGAACCGCTGGGTTTTGGTGATGTGCGGATGGGAAACGCAAGTTCGGACGGAGAGTTCACGGCTCTGGAACTTGGAATTCTGGCTCAATGGGTCGCCAACCGTGGCAGCTATGGAAATTTGGAATTTATCTCCCCCGCGACCTTCGATCAACTGCTTCCTCAACCGATCACCGTTGCTGATCGCGGACTAGTTGCCGATGACGGAATGGGAATTCACTGGATTCGGCACCTCAAACCCGGTGCGCCGCCAAATTCAAATCGTGCAGAAGATCAACTGTTCAGTTTGAACACCGTCGGCCACGGTTCGTTTTCAGGATGCGTATTCGTCGTCGATCTGGACCAGCAACTCCTCATTACCCAGGTCCGCAAACAACTCGGCCCGCGTCACGAAGAATACTGGCCGAAATTTTTCCAAACGATTGCCGATGCAACATCAAACCCGGTTGATCGGAAATAAGGAGCGATACTTTTGAATTTCCGATCATTAGAATGGCCGGCTTACTGTTTGACGAACACCTTCGGATCGTCGATCACAAATTCGGTGGACCAGGTGCGACCGTCGTCTCCGTTGCAGACATTGAAGAAGAACGTGTGAAACGTCTGGGCGTGGCGGCCGAATGGATAGCTTGATGCGATCAGGTCGTCGGCCGTCAGGTCTTCGACTCCGGGTTTGGCAAAGTAGTGAACTTTGCCGTCCGGTGAGAGGCTCATGCCGAGCGTCCACCAGCCAAACTGTGTGACTTCCGGGCCGTCGAGCCGATGGCCGGTGTCGGTCGCTTTCATCCAGAAGTAGACTCGCTCGATTGCGGCCTGGCCGTTGGGACCAGCCGGCACGAACTCCCGATTCAAAAACATGCCGGGCCAGAACAGGTTGTCTTCGCTGGAAACTGTTCGTCGACCAAATCGTCCACCGGTTGAAATCGTTGAGCCGGCAGTTTCCAGTGAGAACCGAAATGCGAAGTGGCAACCGGACCGGTTTTCCCATTGTTCGAGTGGCGGCATCCAGACGCGGGTGACAACGCCGGGCGATTGGCCGACCGGGATTTTGCCAAACACATCAGTGATGTTGGCAATGAAATCGTCTTGCTGTTGTTGATTGCTGGGGCCCGGGCCGCCGGTCGTCAACGATCGCAAAGCCAATGCCCCGGTGCTGCCTGACAGTCCTCCCGGTGGAGTCTCGACCCGTTGAATCAGATCGGGTTGGCCCCGTTTGATTCCTTCATGCCATCGACGGTTTGCCGACCAACCGTGTGGTTCGTTTTTGGAAAGCGTCGATTCCAGCTGGTTGTAGGTCTTTGGCAATTGCAGGTCAAAGGTCCAGGCAGGATCTTCGAAATCGTCACCCACGGTCTCGATTTCCATACCAGTCCCTGGAACGACAACCTGGGCCGGGGCCGAAACGGAATATCCGAGAACAATGACGGCTGGAGCCGCGACTCGTAGAAGTTTTGAGATGAAGTTGTTTTTCATGGCAGGCTCCTGGATCGATCGAAATTTGCGATTGCTGCGAAGCGGCTCTTTATCGGCGGCGGAAAAATCCCTGGGTCGGAACGCGTCGGCCGCTGTTATCACTCCCTTGTTCCCCGGAATAGACGGAACTGACGGGTTGCACTTTTGGTTTTGCCGAAGCCGTTGCGAGTTCATCCTCCGTCATGACAAGATCGCCGTAGTTGGAAGACTGACCGAAGGCTTTCTTCTCATACATCGCCAATGCGTGCAGAGCATGTCCGCGAGGGCCGACATCCAGTTCATAACCGGGGGCTCGCAGCATCAGGTTCAACAGATAGTCAACAGCAGCGGTGACTCGCGGGTCGTCCATCCGTTCGGCAGGCAAAGCAAGTGCAAGCCACTCCAGAATGTGACCGGTCGTGTAGAGCCGTCGCCTGGAATCCGGATCAGCTCCCGGCCCCTTGAACCAGTCCGTACTGAAACTTCCGTCAGGGTTTTGGTTCTTCCAGGTCAATTCCACATAGCCGTCAACCGCTTGTGCTGCCGCCAGCCAAGGGCCATCGAGGGGCTGGCCGCTTTTCAGTTTTTGCTCAACGGCATAGCAGAGTGAAGACAATCGGTGGGTTCCGCCACAAGCACCTTCGTTGACCGGAGCCTGGAGTTCCTCGGTGATCAGCCGTGCCATACTCCACGATTCGCCCTTTTCGTTGGTCCAGGCAGCTTCGGGATCGAGGTAGTAGGCGAGACTGATCAGCTTGAACGTCAGCTCTGAATGCGAACGGCAACCCCGTTTTTCGTATTCGATCAAATCGGCGACGGTAAACTTGTTGCCTTCGATGGAGATCGGGTATGTTGGTGGAACGCTGGACTGGGCCAGCATCGCCAGCAGTTGACCTTCGTGCCCCTGAACGCCCTGGCCTTGTCGCGTTGCGAGTTTGCCATTGTCCAGATACATCAGCCGCATGCCGTTGCCGATTCCGTTCGAGCAAAGGTACTCGACTGCGTCGACCGATTGGCCCTGGACGATGATTTGCGTTTTGTCACCGTAGGCGATCAGGCCGTGCATGATACTCCACGGGCGCAAACGGTCGGCATCGACTTTTTTGGTGTGGTAAATGCCCAGGCAGCGAGCGAGTCGGTCGCGTCGCGCCTGCTGTTCCGCAGTCAGCGGATTTTCCGCTGGGTTGTCAGAAGCGGATGGCGGCAATTCGAATTTGGAAACAGAAACCGCCTGCTCCTGTAACAAACCGCGCAGAATAGTCGGGCTTGCAGAAACAACGGTAACCAGAGCGAAAACGCCAAAAACCAGCGCACGGAAAGACATCAAGCAGACACTCCTTTGTCATCAAATCGCGGTCAACGACTGTTGAATGCGTGGTTGGGGATTGTGCGGATTGGGTCAATTGGGAACCCCTTACATCCGTCATCACCGGAACGCGG
>JAYVKA010000373.1:0-4015 GCA_043768885.1 Planctomycetota bacterium | reverse complement strand
TTGTTGCTCGTCAACCGATCCGCGAATCGCTCCCAACCATCGGGCTGATGAATCGCAGACGATGATTCGCTGTAACAGCGGGTCCGCGATGATGGACGTTTGTGCAGTCGGCAAGGCACTCATTCAACGTCCTCCTCGAATTCGACTGGTTCAAAATCGGGAGTTTCCGTCGGCAATGTGATCCCAAGATTTTCGCAATGCCTGAGCAATCTTGATCGGGTGATCCCGAGCAGTCGTGCTGCCTGGCTGCGGTTGTAACGGGACTGGGCCAAAGCCCGCCCCACGACTTCCCGTTCGATGCCGGCAAGCAAGGAATCGAGTTCGACTTTTTCAACAGGTAATCGGCCGGTTCTTTGAGCCGTCACCGCCATGCGAATTGATTGGGACAAATCACGTGTCTCAAGTTGGGTACCCCTGGAACCAGCAACCGCTTGCTTCACCATCTCTTTCAGTTCCGCAACATCGCCCGGCCAACCGTATTCGGCCAGCATCTCCACACAGGCTGCACTTGGCAAAAGCGTTGCGCGATTATTCCTTCGGCATTCAGCGTCCAGAAGCGCGGTCAAGATTGCGACCAGATCCTGGCGGCGCTGTTTCAGTGGCGGTAGAGTAAGTGTATGGGCGGCGAGGTGGCTGGAGAGAAAGGAATCGAATTTGTTATCACCCGCGTCGGAGTTGGTGATTCGGTGCAAGTCGTGGGTCGTGGCGAGAAGGCTGATTTGCCCGGGACTGATTCGAAGGAAGCCGGCAAGTTCGGTTTGAGCCCCCGCGTCCAGCGCATCGGCGTCAGCCAACAGCAGGCAGACGATGGGCGGGTCAAACGATTTCCGCTCGGACATCGATTGGCGGATCACATCTTGCACAAACGCCTGATCGGCCACCCGCGATTGCAGCACGGCCAGCGGCGGCGGGTTCGTCGATTTTCGATAACGAATGCGATGCAAATGCATCGCGACCGATTCGACTTCGCTGCCTTGCAGCCCGCTGATCAGGACATGGTTGCTACCGGACTCGGCCGCAGCTATTCGGGCCCGCACGTTTTCGGCGTTGGGGCTGTTTCCAAGAGCCGACAGAATCGACACGGTCGATCCGGACTTTGCAAAATGTTTGGCGATTGCAATCCGGACACGGGTAATTTGTTCGTCGAGAGACCAGTCGGTTACATTCTGTTCGGCTGCCGATTCGCGGTCGATGATAATCAGAAGCGACGCAAGTTTGCGGTCTTTGTCATGCAAAGTTGTGACGCTGGCGAGTCTGGAATCGGGCTCATTGTTTTCGCCGATCGCCCAAACCGTCTTGCGTGCCGGCCCAGAATCGATCGCCGACAAATCCATCGCCAATCCAGCCAGTCGCCGGTCGATCAAATCTGATGAGGTCGCGTTGGCGGCGTGGGGCGTACGATCGCGCCACGAATCGGGTTCAACCCCCAACCACTTGCAACCCGCTTCGTTGATTGCCAAAACCGTGCCGTTTGCCGCCAGCAGGACAACGGGCTCGGACGCCGATTCGATCCAGGGAGGAATCAGGCTTTTGCTGGATCGTCGACGGGGCATGAATCGTTCGGTTTCTGTGGGCTGCGTTGGTGACTGCGTGAAATTTGAAGTTCGGCGAGTGGTCGGTTCGTACTGCGAAATTGTTCGCAAACTGATATGATTCGAACACCACCCGCCGGGTTGGATTGCAGTTCCATTGTATTCCGTCGTCTGCGTTTCGCAGACCGCCCGCCCAAGACCCCGAAGTTTTCCCCAATTGATCGATGGCCCGAGAAAAACTCTTATCCAATACACCGGAGCCTGAACAGGACGATCCGCAGTTGCGGCCGAGTCTGTTCAGCCAGATGGTGGGTCAAAAGGACGTGATCGAGCGTCTGGGAATTGCGATCGACGCAGCCCGCAAGCGGGACGAAGTGCTGGGGCACATTTTGTTCGATGGCCCACCGGGGCTGGGCAAAACGACTTTTGCCCACTGCATTCCAAAGGAACTGGGTGTCGCTGTTGATTTTCTCAGTGGTCCGACGTTAAGGGCCCCCAAGGACCTTGTCCCGAACCTGACCAACCTGCAAGCCAAACAGGTCCTGTTCATCGACGAGATTCATCGTATTCCCAAAGCCGTCGAGGAATACCTATACACGGCGATGGAGGATTTTCGAATCGATCTGATTTTGGGCGAAGGGATCAATGCCCGGACCCACAATTTTCGATTGAAGCCGTTTACCTTGATCGGCGCTACGACCCGGGCCGGAATGTTGACTGGTCCCTTGCGCGACCGGTTTCAAATGCGGGAGCATCTGGATTTTTATTCGATTTCCGAAATCACCGAGATCGTGACTCGCAATGCAAAAAAACTCGAAATAGGAATCGATGACGACGCAGCGGTCGAAATTGCCCGCCGCAGTCGCAGCACGCCGCGGATTGCCAACAACCGATTGCGCTGGGTCCGGGACTATGCCCAGACCCGCGCTGAGGGACACATCTCAATCGACGTGGCCAACGCTGCGCTCAAGATGGCCCAAATCGATAACCTCGGACTCGATCGCCAGGACCGGCGTTATCTGGAAATGTTGATCCGTGTTTGCGGCGGCGGCCCGACTGGAATCGAGACGATCGCCGCAACGATGAACACCAGCAGCGACACACTCGAGGACGAAGTCGAACCATTTCTACTCCGCAGCGAACTGATCCTCCGCACGCCCCGCGGTCGCGTCGCCACGCCCGCCGGATTCCGCCACACTGGCCATGAACCGCCGAACACCAATTCGGATTTGTTCGCGTAGGGTCCGCGTTGGGAACAAAAAATATATTTGCAGAGTTCTCTGGTCCGCATAGCGGACCCTACTGTCTTTGCCAGAAATACGAGAACGCTCCCAGCATTTCTCCGCGGGGGACATCGTGACAGGATTTGCAATTGTCGATTGCCCGGATGGCACCGACCATTCGCAGCACGTCGTCACCAGATTCGATGACGATCATTTCTCCTTTGTTCAGTTTGGCAAGGGCTGCGGTTTCGAACTCATCGGTTCGGCGGGTCCGCGCTTCGCCGCCGGAAATCTGGTCCATGCGGGGAAGGTGAATCAGCTCAAATCCCCTGGGCGATTGGCCTTTGGAGAGGCTGATCAATTCCAGTCGAAGGAGCTCAAAATCAAAGTCCCTGTACGTGAGCTTCTCAAACGGAAAATGAAAGCCATGCGCGATCAACCCGTATGCCTGTTTGGGTGCGGGCGAATGTCCCAAACCGGACGGATGGCAAAAATCGGCGATGGCCTTCAGGTGCCGGCCCGAAAGGGTCTCAGGAAATGAAATCGCGTAATCGGCTTCAAATGTGTCCTTGACTGCATTCAGAGCCCGCATTGCTCCGCGTTCCCCTGACGACAAGCCATCGTCAACCGATTTATCGCGGTTCCGGGACGGCGGGGCAGTCGAGAATGGGACGATTCCCAATTCTGTAATTCGGGGTCGGCTAAGTGATCGGAGGCCTTTGAATTGAATACGGTAGGCAAGAGCCCGGGTTTTTTCCTCAAACGCAGGATCGTGAAAGTCCTTCAGTTGCTGCTCCCAGAAGTCGTTGCACGGTTGATCGAACCAGGATTCCAGGAATTCGAGATCAGTGACAGTTGACTCGCTCAAGTCCAGGGAGTTGCCCGGCAAAGCTTTGTTCGGAGAGTGAATCCTGGACAATCGATCGGACAGGTTTACTAACGGGTTTTGCTGGCGCAGTTCCAGGAGTCGCGATTGTGGAGTTCTGGGTGGTGGCTTCATGGAATTCAAATACAAACCCAGTGCAGTTGATGCGAACAGGATCAACGATGCAATACGAATCATGATTCGTGGCCGGGCAAACTTTTTGCTGCGGAGAGCCAGCAAGACAAATGCGCTTGTTGTAAACAGGAACAGCAGCCCGGCCGGTTCCTGGAACGGGTGGATGGTGAAACCGATTGCAAGAAAACCAACAATACCGTACGCCCCCAGTTTGCATGCCAAACTCGAACGGTTGTGAGTATTCATCAGAAATGGAAGCA
>JAYVKA010000372.1:0-3807 GCA_043768885.1 Planctomycetota bacterium | reverse complement strand
CCGTTTTGGTGACAGCAATGATGATGACGACGAACGATAGTCGTTGGCAGACAGCAAGAGTGCTTGCCAAAATGGACTTGCGTATCGTCTTTGATCCTTCTAAGGTCCGCGCGAGACCGTCATGCCGCAAAAGCAGAAAAGACCGTCGGTCGGGGGCGTTTTAGCAGAATGAACGCTTCCGAACGATTGAATGATCCTGTGCAGTTGCCGTATGTCCGTCCGGAACAGTTGCCGATTGCAGCTCGAATGCTGCTGTTTTTTTCGGCGGCGGGACTGGCTGGATTGCTGGTTGTGGCGGGGCAGTTGAAACCGGACTCGCGGGGATTGGGCACGCACGAGCAACTTGGTTTGCCTCCGTGTGCGATTCAGGCGATGATGGGAATACCCTGCCCTTCGTGTGGCATGACCACGTCGTGGTCGCGACTGATGCGGGCAGACATTTCCGGTTCGTTGAACGCGAATCCGGCTGGTACAACAGCTGCGTTGATCGCGGTCGTGCTCGGTGCCGGATTGTTTTCGTCTGGCTGGAACGGGCGATGGTCGCGATTGGTCGCGGCACCGCGATTTTGGCTGGCAGTTGTGATTGGCCAGGGATTGGTCATGATGATTTTCTGGATCTGCAAGATCGCCCAATGGGCGTAAATGGAGTTACGAATGAAATCCGCCCAGGCATGGAAGCCGACCGCGTTGGTGTTGTTGTCAATCATGATGGTGGCCAGCGTAGGTTGCATCGGCGCCGCCGCCCAGCTGATTTACATGATCAAGGGGCACAAGACTCCGGCCGCCTTTAAGGGTCTGGAAGGACAACGGGTCGCAGTCGTTTGCGTTTCGGACGCCAGTGCTTACGGGCCCGACACGCTGACCTACACGATCAACAAGGCGGTCAGCGTCAAACTTGCAAACTCGGTCAAACGAATTACAGTCATTCCTCCATCCGAGATCGAAAACTGGATGGACCGCAACGGCTGGGGCGAGCATGATTTTGCGGAAATTGGCCGTGGCTTAAAAGCGGACAAGGTTCTGGCGATTCAGGTTGGCAGCTATTCGATTCGCGAAGGCCAAACGCTTTACAAAGGCCGCGCCGACCTTACGATTTCGGTTTATGATCTGAAGAAAGACGGACAGGTTGTGTTTGCCAAAGGCCCGCAGGAATACGCTTTCCCGGTCAACGGCCATCCTGCGATTCAAACCACGGACAGACGATTCGAAGCGGCCTATCTCGGCAAACTGACCGATTTTGTCGCGAAACTGTTCTATGACTCCGACGCTTTGGACAATGTGGCCGAAGACGCAATGTCTCTTGACTAACGTTTATCGTTTGGACTGGTCGCCAGAAAAAACCCGATCGTCCAGATCGAGACGGTAGAGGATCTGGTTATAGTCGTGCCGTGGTGACGCCTCTGCATTTTTTGAAAACGTACGGGTGAAAGTTCCCTCGAACAGCAACACTGGCGAATCGTCACCAGTCAATTCAAGGTGAATCAAGGGATTGTAGAAAGAATAATCCGCATGCGTCACGACGTGAACTGCATTGCCCCAGGGGCCAGGCGGAGAATCGGAGTCGGCATACCAAATTTCTCCAATGTTGGACGACTTTCCGCCCAACTGCGTAAAAACGCAAACCCATTTCTTGTTCCATGCGTTCCATGCAATTGAGCCGCGATGCGGTTTGATGGATTCCCCGCTGCCAGCGACCGGCACAGTTTTTTGCGGCTCAAGAGATTGCCATTGTCTCGGGTCGCTCCAGGCTTCGAAAGTGGCTGGGCATTTCAGGTGCGGGAACGGATCGCCAAACAATATCCACTCTTTGTCTGATTCGTCGGTCCAATAGACCGGATGTCCATCGGGAGTCGGTGGTGGCTTCGGGTCGGCTTCGGTTTTCTTCCATAACACGGAATGTCGCTCGAATTTCTCTTGTGTTTCGCTCCAGACGCACAGTCCCGTTTCGTAAACGGTCATCGGAGCCTGGACTTTTACGTAACTTGCAACCAGCCTCTGCGTTCCGAGAATGTCAGGGAGACTCGCAAAGCCGCTCAACCATGTCGGACCCTTACCTGCCATTTCCGCGATCACCCTTGGGCGGCCATCGTCGCCGCGAAAGTAGTCGAAACGCATCCGGATCGGCGGCTCGATCGATTGCAACGGCTTCAGTCCGGTCGTCGCGCCGAGCATGTGAAACAAACCCAACGGATAGTGAGGCAAGTTGGTATCACCCCAGGCCCAGAACATTTTTCCGTTGTGGACCACGGTCTGCACGCTGTCGCAACCGAGCACGCCCTGCTCGGTCCAAGCTGGTTCCAATCCCAGTTTCTGGCTTTCCGCAAATATTCCGCCGCCCGAAATACGACCCAGTCGTTTGCCAGGCAGTCGGCGGTTGACTTTGACGGTCAATTTTTTGCCGGGTTCAGGAGTCAACCGGACACCACAATATCCAAATCCGTCGGCGGGAACTTCATACCCGTGCCCCTCGACAAAGAACCACGTCTCCAGCCCCATCAACTCCGGCAAATCGAAAGCAATCTTTCCGGCGTTGTCACTTACGAACCAGACGTTGTGTGTCGTTCGCAATTCAACCAGAAGAACCGGCCAGCCGTTTTGGGCATCAACGATTTCAATGGAACAGGATTGAAGGGTCATTCCCGTTGTTATGAAGACAAATTGCAGAAAAGCCAATCCGATCGCGTGGACCGCAAATGCTGGAGCAAAACTGGAAGCCGGGGACATAACCGTTTCTCCTTGACGAGACTTGTTCGCCCGTCGTCATTGCGACTTCGCGTGAATTACCTGGCTTGCGTGAAGGTGGGCGGCCGTTTCGACTGTGCCGAAATGAATATCGACAATGTCGTTGACTTCGGGCGCATAACCTCCCGCCATACACACGGCGACTGGCACTCGTAACTCGCCAAATCGTTCCAGCACAAGTTCGTCGCGTCTTTTCAATCCCGATTTTGAAAGCGCCATGTGCCCCAGTCTGTCCCCATCCCAGGGATCAGCTCCTGCCAAATAGAATACCAGATCTGGATCGAAACAACCCTGAATCTGATCCAGTGCGGTCTCCAATTCGGACAGAAACAACTCGTCTCCTGCTCCGGCGGGGAGTTTAATATCGAGGTCACCTTCAGTTTTTCGAAACGGATAGTTTTGGTCACAGTGCATGGAAAATGCAAACAAAGTCGGATCGCCCGCGGCAATTGCGGCTGTTCCATTTCCCTGGTGAACATCGAGATCGACAAACAAAACGGTCTGCGCGCGGCCAGCCTTTTGCAAAACCCTCGCCGCAACACAGGCGTCGTTGAAAACGCAGTAGCCGCCGCCGGCGTCTGGCATTGCATGATGCGTACCACCAGCCAGATTGACAGCCAGCCCCTCTTCAAGTGCGGCAAATCCCGCCGCAATGCTGGCCCCTGTGCTTCGGCAAGATCTCTCGACCATCTTTTCAGACCAGGGAAATCCGATTCGGCGTTGCTCCAAATCCGATAGTGTTCCCGCAAAAACCCTCGCGACATATTCCGGTTGATGAACCAGCTCCAGTTGCTCCCTGGTAGCAGCCGGAGGCAACAGCAACTCGCACAATGTCATGAGCTCCGAATCGCCGATCCGCTCCCGCAACCGGGTGTACTTGCTCATCGGAAACCGGTGCCCATCCGGCAACGGAAGTTCAAACGTGTCCGAGTAAAAAAGTTTCAATGCAGACACGCCGGATTTCCTGTATTGTTTCCAGACTGGTAATCAGACAAAGTTCAATCTTCGACCAGTGCTTTGTGACAGCCAGGGATTAGGGTTGAGCGTAGTGGATCTTGCTAAAGA
>JAYVKA010000371.1:0-6190 GCA_043768885.1 Planctomycetota bacterium | reverse complement strand
TTTCCGGGAGTCGCTTCCTTTGACCGGCGATGAATTGTTTGAAAATGTCTGTCGCGTTTTCCCCTAAACCTGCTTGTGCCAGGGCGCTGGCGAGGTCGTTCATGCAGGTGAGTGTGTCGCGATGATCGGCTCCCAGTTTGGCTTTCCGAAGTGCGAGGATTTCTTCGAGTAGCGGCAGCGCCAAGTCGGGCTTCCCCGCAGTCTGGTAGCTCGACGCCAAGCTGATCATACAACGAATCGTGTCGGGGTGGTCGATTCCTTCCACGACCTTTTGTAGGCGGAGCGTTTCTTTGTACAGCGGCTGGGCGACGTCGGGCTTTCCAACGGCGTTGAGACCAAACGCCAAATTGTTCATGCTGATGAGCGTAGAAGGGTGTTCGGCTCCCAGCTTGGCCTTTGTAAGGCTCAGGGTTTCTTCAAGGAGCGGAAGAGCCAAGTCGAACTTCTTGGCGTTCAGGTAGACCAACGCCAGATTGTTCTTGGTTTCGAGCGTGTCGGGGTGGTCAGTTGCCAGTCTTGATTGCTGAAGCTTGAGAGTTTCTTGCAGTAGCGGCAGTGCCAAGTCGAGTTTGCCGACGGACTCGTAGCACGATCCAAGACCTCTCATGCAGCGAAGCGTGTCGGGATGTTCGGCTCCCAGCTTGACCTTCGTGAGCCTCAGGGCATCTACCCAAAGCGGCAACGACAAGTCGAGCTTTCCAACGCGTTCGTAGACTTCGGCCAAGTTGCGCATGCAGAGCAACGTGTCGGGGTGGTCGTTGCCCAACGCGGCCTTCTCGATCCCAAGGGTTTTTTCCAGGAGTTGCATGGCGAAGTCGCGATTCCCAGCAGCCTCGTAACTCATCGCCACGTTGTTCATGGTGTTAAGCGTATGGTGGTGGTTGGGCCCCCATGTGGAAGTCGCGAATTTTTGGGTTTCTTCGAACATCGGCAGAGCCAAGTCCATTCTCCCGGCGGATCGATAGGCACAAGCCAAGTTGTTCATGGTGCGGAATGTCTCGAAATGGTCGGCCCCGCCTGGTTTGGCCTTGCAAAGCGTCAACGTTTCTTCAAAGAGCGGCAGCGCCAGATCGACATTCCCGGCTTCCAGGTAGCCGCGTGCCAAGTCATTCATGCTTGAAAGTGTGTCGGAGTGACTAGCTCCCAGTTTGCCAGCGCGGGTTGCTTTTGCTTTCCGGAACAACGGTATGGCTTTGTCCGGATAGCCCAGGTTCACGAGCGCCCCACCGAGTTTATTTTGCAATCCGGCAACGACAAGCGGATCGCCGACCGAATCACCTTCCAGCTGTTCGGCCGCGACAACAAGTCGGTTGGCCAGCACGGCTTCGAGTGGTTCGGTCCCTTCCCTGACTTCGCGGATATTGAGGTCGTCGAAGATTGAAGTGAGGACCGCATTCCCATTTTCGATCTGTGCCAGTCGGGCTTGGGACTGTTCGTTAGCCGACTTCTCGGCTGTCGCCGCTTTCTTCGCGAGTTCGGTTTGAGTCTCAGCGTCGATTTTGGCCAACCGCTGCTGTTCGGCGAAGAGGTTCGCCCGGAACAGGCCAAAGGTCGTGCCAGCCATGCCGACTAACAGTGCGAGCAGGACAAGACTCGCCGCCAGCACCGTCCCCTTGTTCCGGCGAAGCATTTTTTTCAGTCGATAGGCTACCGACGGAGGGCAGGCTTCGACTGCTTCGTCATTGAGGAACCGCTCCACATCCTGAGCCAGGCCGTTGGCCGTTTCGTAGCGGCGGCTGCGTTCCTTGTCGAGGGCCTTCATCACGATCCAGTCCAGATCGCCAATGAGAGACTTTTTGAGCTGATTCGGTTCGATGCTGCGTTGGGCGGCAATGCTGGGGAGGCTCAGGCTGCTGCTCAAGCGGGTGCTTGGCTTGGGCGGTTCGACTTCCTTGATCAATCGCAGGACTTCATTGAGGGCTGCTTCCTTCAGTTGCAGCTTCTCCAGCGGAGTGCTACCGGTTAGTAGTTCATACAGAATCACACCCAGGGAATAGATGTCAGTCCGCGTATCGACGTCGAGGTTGTTGTGCTCGGCCTGTTCGGGAGACATGTACAACGGTGTTCCCACCATCATCCCATGCGCCGTGTGCAAGGATTGCTCGGTCAGCGAATGGTGCATGGCTTTGGCCAACCCAAAGTCAATCACTTTGGGGACCGGTTGTCCGTCGTACAAACAGATCAGGATGTTCGAGGGTTTCAGATCGCGATGGATGATCCCTTTCTGATGAGCGTGTTGCACCGCCTGACAGACGGGGGTGAACAGCTTGAGTCGTTCCTTCAGCGAGAGCCTGGCCTGATCGCAGTATTCGGTGAGCGGCATGCCTTTGACATATTCCATCACGAAGTATGGCCGTCCTTGATCGGTCATGCCGCCGTCAAAGACTTTGGCGATGTTTGGGTGTTCCATCAGGGCCAAGGCCTGGCGTTCGGCTTCGAACCGGGCCAGCACACTTTTCGAATCCATCCCGGCCCTGATCAGTTTGACTGCAACTTTGCGCCGAACGGGTTCCTTCTGTTCGGCGAGCCAGACGGCCCCCATCCCTCCTTCGCCAATGGATTCGATCAGCTTATAGCGCCCGGCGATGACCGTGCCGGGATGTTCCGACGACCTTGCTATTTCCGCCACCAACTCCATCATCCTCCGATCCCTCGGCTTGTCGTCCGATTCGCGGAGAAAGGTTGCCGAGTCGAAATGGGCTTTGAGCAGTGCCTCAACCTGATCACGCAGTTCCGGATTGCCTTTGCAAGCCAACCCCAAAAACTTTTCGCAATCAGCTGCCGACAAATTCACCGCCGCATTAAATAGTTCGCTTTCGTTCACCAGAGTCCCCGTCAGTCAGTAAAAATGTATCCATATCACCATGCGGGAAATCCGGTGAAATACCGAAAGAAATCTGCGGGAATTTCCGGATTACCTTTTTTGCCCGTTCCCGCTCCATTCGCGTTTCAACCATGCCCGGGCAAATTTCCAGTCGTTTTCCGCAGAATCGACTGAGTTTCCCAGCACGAGGGCGGTTTCGGAAAAAGTGAATTCCAGGAACAATCGCATTTTGGCAACTTCGGCCTGGCGTGGATGATTGGCGGCGAGTTTGTCAAGCAATTCATGAACGGCAAGCGTCTGTTCCACTTTCTGTTCAATGTCCGGGACGTCGGGCAATTCGGCAACTCGTTGCATGTCGCCACCATGCCGCACGCTCTGTTTGCGGCGGGCCTGATCAACGAGAATCCGCCGCATCGCTTCGGCCGCAGCACCAAAGAAGTGTTTCCGGCTTTCAAAGGTCGCGGCACCTTCTTTTCCGACCAGTCGCAACCACGCTTCATGAACCAGCGCGGTCGCTTGCAGGGTCTGACCTGGTTTTTCCCGGGCCAGTTTCGCGGCCGCGAGGTGGCGCAGTTCTTCGTAGACCAACGGCAACAACTCATTGGCCGCTTGCGGATCTCCGTTTTCAATTGCGGCCAGAATACGGGATACGTCGCTCATAAGTTGAACACGTATTTAACCCAGGTTGTTTACGCCAGCAATGTCCGCCAACAGACCTACATCGGTCGTGATTGTCTTGACATTGCCAATGCAGGTGGCGTCGCCGATTTGAGCGTACAGTATATCACCGCGCTGCAAGTTACGTATGAATCGGGTCGTTTTGGCGAGATCAGATTGGTATTTTGTGCATTGCCAAAGGCTTCTCATGGTCCAGTGATGAAACCGAAACTTTTGCGTTGCCACTATTGGGAACTCATCGCGGACACTTTTTCGATCGCGGTCCACGTGTCCCAAATTTGTCTCTCAACTCCCTCTAACGCGGTTTTTTTATCGTCATCCGAAGACCGGATTTGTTAGAACAGCTCGTGCATTTCGCCACGCAAGTCGGGGAAGCGTTCGAAGAAAGGAATCGAATTTTCCCAAGCGGCCGTGTGCCTGATGAACGCAGCAGAAAATTCGTCAGAACAGCCACTGAAATCAACAGCCCGGATTTCCAAAACATACTTCTTGACGGCTTCGGCAAGGGAATGTTGCTGGCAATAGATGTCGCGATCGGCCCCCAGTTTCATATCAAGATCCAATACGCGACGGATGGCAAAACGCATGTTTTCCGACTTGGTGCTGGTTGTTGAGTCATCTTCCAGTGTTTGCCAAACTGCCGATTTCAAAAAGCTCTGTAATTCTTCGTCATACTCTTTCGATTCAATTGTGGGCAATTGACGGCAATCGGCTTTGGTGATCGACGAGTACAACGTCAGGGCTGCCAGCGATGCGCCCAGTCCAGTAGCGTGATTTCCGTCAGCCGAATGCAGTACCAGATCGTCTCGTTTGGCCAGGACGTTGACCCAGACTCTTCCCACAGGGGAGACGACGTCCCTATTGACGGAACTGATCGCCTGGTAAATATCTTCCGTTCGTTTTGTTTCGCCTTCGACTCCCCGCCGTCCCCATTCTGCGAACCAGATGACTTTGGCCCCCGACTCGTTGGCCAGTTGCGACAAACTCTCAGCCTCACTCGTCGAGTAAAGGAACCGTCCGCTCATGCTGATTTCCTGCCCATGCATGACCACGAAGTTCCATTTACCAGTTCGTAATTTATTCTCGAACGAAGCATTACCCGAAAAGTCTTTGAGGAATCCTCCTGTGACCGAATCCACAAACACCTGATCGTAATTTCCTGACGAATCGATCAGCGACTTGACCAGATCCGGCACATTGTGGAACGCAGTATGGCTATTACCAAGGAACAGAATTCGCAGCGACGGTTCTTGGGCAGGATCAATTTCCCGATCTTGCATTTTTTCGGCAACGCAAGCCGTTTGTTGCAAACAAAGCAACCCCAGAAACAGAATTGCAATCAACTTTTTCATGTTTTCACCAAGAGCCAATTAGCCGTTTTGCGCCAATTCAAATTTGCCAAACATTTCGAGCATTGTATTCTTTGCCGGTGGGTTCAGGATAATGTTTTCCACAAAACTTGCCACGTTTGGATCTCCGTTCGCGAGGATTTTTCGGGCCGCAGCCGCCAAGTTGTAGTTGTATGACGTGTGGCGAAGCTCGATTTGCGGACCCTGCATTAGCCGGCATGCGAATTGCCATCGGCCCGAATCTGCTTGATCTGCGGGCAACTTCTTTTGCCTTCAGTTTTCACGCCAACTGAAAAACATCGCCCTTCGCTTTGGCTGCACGGTGGTTGGTCCAATTGCGGTTGGCTTCGACGGCCCGCGACTCCAGTTCCGGATCGACAAACTGGTAAAAGACGTCCCTTTGCCGCGGCGTGTAACCGAGGTCTGAAATACTCTCGCGAATCTGGTCCAAAGTCAAATAATGGACCGTGCCGGCTTCGGCGACGACGTTTTCCTCGATCATCAGGCTCCCCATGTCGTTGGCGCCGAATTGCAATGCCAGCTGTCCTATCTTTAAACCCTGGGTAACCCAACTCGATTGCATGTTGGGAATATTGTCCAGGTACAACCGCGAGACGGCGAGCATTTTCAGATATTCAAAACTGCTGGCCGGTGGAATCTTGGACAAGTCGGTGTTGTCCGGTTGAAAAGTCCAGCAGATGTAGGCGGTGAAGCCACCGGTTTCGTCTTGCAATTGCCGCAGTCGTTCGAGGTGTTCGATTCGCTCCTCCAAAGTCTCGACGTGACCGAACATCATCGTCGCGCTGCTGCGACCGCCCAGTTTATGCCAGACCCGCATTACGTTCAGCCAGTCATCGGTCATGACTTTGCCGCGTGTGATTTTCGCGCGAACGCGATCGACCAGAATTTCCGCACCGCCTCCAGGCAGGCTGCCCATTCCGGCGTTGCGTAATCGTGACAGGACGGTTTCGAGCGGCAGCTTGTTGATCTTCGTGAAGTGATAAATCTCTGGCGGGCTGAAACCGTGGACGTTGACCATCGGGAATTGCTGTTTGATTTCCCGCAGCATTTCCTCGTACCACTCGATTTTGTACGTCGGATGCAATCCGCCCTGAAGCAAAATCTGATTGCCGCCGAGCGAAACTGCTTCCGCGATCTTGTCCATCAACTCGGCTCGAGGCAGAACGTAGCCTTCGGCGTCTTTCGGGCCTCGGTAGAACGCGCAGAAATCGCAGACCGCTGTGCAGATGTTCGTGTAATTGATATTGCGGTCGATGTTGTAGGTGCGAACCGGTTCCGGATGCAGCCGACGTGTGACTGCGTCGGCCGCTGAACCGAG
>JAYVKA010000370.1:0-4258 GCA_043768885.1 Planctomycetota bacterium | reverse complement strand
TTGCGTTGCGGAATGCCGTTTGTCAGTGAACGCTGGCTGGGTGGTTGCTTGACAAACTTCCGTACGATCCGCAGCCGAATGAGCCGCCTCGAAGAACTCGAGCGCATTCGTACGACTGAAGAACTCAACACCTACTCGAAAAAGATGCAATCGTCTCTGGCTCGCGAGTACCGAAAGATGTACCGCAACCTGAACGGATTGCGCACACTGAACCGGTTGCCGCATTGTTTGGTGATCGTCGATCCGATGAAGGAAAAGAACTCGATTCGCGAGGCCAAGGCGATGGGGATCACGACGATTGCACTGATCGATACGAACTGCAATCCGGACGATGTCGATCTGCCGATCCCTGGCAACGACGACGGTATCCGTTCGATCGAGGTGATTGTTTCGCATATCGCGGATGCGGTGGTTGCCGGTGCCAAAGCCGTTGCGACCCGCAAGGACAAGGACGACGACAAAAAACCTCGTGAAGTTGTCGACAAAGACGCAACTGAACCGGCAGAGACAGCCTAGGTTTTTGGCCGTCTCCGATGAAGATAATGCCGATGCGGATCAACCGGTCGGCAAGCACTCGTCGCTGAACAGGCAGCAAATCGCTCCGTCGCAGCCGAATGCGAATCAAGTCAGGCCCCGAACCGTTGTTGATGTTCCGGGCTCTTAACCAACATCAGAAAAACGATCTAATCAACGGAGTAAACTGAAATGACTCAAATCACAGCCAGTGCGGTCAAGGAATTTCGTGAGCGAACCGGATTGCCCTTGATGGACTGCAAAAGCGCCCTTGCCGAAGCAGGCGGGGACCAGGATAAGGCGATTGAATTGTTGCGCAAGAAAGGGCAAACGATTTTGTCGGGACGTTCGGATCGGGACACCGCGTTTGGCCGGTTCGGAATTGCCTGTGGGATCGACAAGCCGGCGGGTGCAATGGTTGAGCTGAAGTGCGAGAGCGCCCCGGTAACGGCCACCGAAGAGTTCATCAAATTCGCCAACGACCTCGCGGAACAACTTGCTGCCAACGCAAGTGTCAAAACCCCGCAAGAGCTGCTGGGATTGCCTTCACTCAGCAAACCGGGACAGACTCTGGGCGACCAAAAAGACGACATGTTCAATCGCATTCGCGAAGTGTTCAATGTCGGTCGGATGGTTCGTTTCGACGGAGCGACTGGCGGATACAGTCACAACTCCGGCACCGTTTCGGGTGTGCTGGTTTCGGTGGTAGGTGGCTCGGACACCGTTGCCAAAGATGTTTGCATGCACGTAGCGGCGATGCGACCGACTGCTATGTCCCGCGATGAAGTTGATCCGTCGGTCGTCGAAAAGGAAAGGGAAATCCTGAAAGCAGCTGCCCTCGAAGAAGGCAAGCCGGTAGCGATCGTAGACAAAATGGTCGAGGGCCGTCTGCGGAATTTCTTCGCCGAGCGGGTTTTACTGGAGCAGCCATTCGTAAAAGACGACAAACAGTCGGTCGGCGAATATGCCAAATCGAACGGCTTGACGGTCAACAAATACGTGCACTGGGAAATGGGCCAATCGGCCTGATCCCTTGTGACAAACGAAGCCGGATTTTTCAGTCCGGCTTTTTTGCTGCGCTCATCCGATGCGTCGCGTTTCTGATCGCACGCCCAATCCCGCACATTCATCCAAATACCGGTTTCACCCTATCCTGCCAGCGGCTCGAAACGGTTAAACTGGCTTTGCAAAATCAATTGTCACGCTCCACTGGAAAATAGCCCTGCCATGTCAGAACCGCGACCTGCCTACAAGCGAATTGTCCTGAAGTTGTCAGGTGAGAGCTTTACTCATGTTGGTGAACGGGGAATCAGCATGGACCATGTACTGCATGTGTCCGGCCAGATTGTTCAGGCCAAGCAAACCGGCTGCCAAATCGCGGTGGTTATTGGCGGGGGAAACATTCTGAGAGGCAGCCAGTTTGTTTCCAGCAATGCGGTCGTCCACGAAGCCACTGCCCACTACATGGGAATGTTGGCGACGGTGATTAACGGATTGGCGTTGCTGGACGGACTGGAATCTGTCGGTTGCACGGCGCGTTTGATGAGCAGTATCCGGATGGACGGAGTTTGCGAACCGTACATTCGCCGGCGCGCCCAGCGTCATATGGAAAAAGACAGAATCGTAATCCTCGCTGCTGGAACTGGTCGGCCATATGTGACGACTGACACTGCTGCGGCATCGGCGGCACTGGAACTGGAAGCCGACATCCTGATGAAAGCGACCAAGGTTGATGGCGTCTACAGCGAAGACCCTGTGCGAAATCCACACGCTGTGATGTACCAGTCACTTGATTACAACACGGTCATGGAAAAGAATCTGCGGGTGATGGATTCGACCGCGATCAGTCTGTGCATGGAACACGGAATGCCGGTTATGGTCTTTAATTTTCAGAAAGACGGAAACATTCACCGCGCGGTGATTGGTGAAAAGCTCGGTACGATTATCGGTCCCCGCGGTGCCGCGAATCCGACAACAATGGCTTGACCGTTGGAGCTTGGGGTTTCCCGATAGAAAATCCAACAAAAACCCGCTCAATTTCGGCTGTGGTGTCGCCGTTACCCAGACATCAAAATATGGATGCCGGAGAGTCCGGCAGAATGAAACCTGACTTGGCTCATTCAGCCCCAAAATGGAGATGAAGCGAAATGGCAGTTGAAACAGTAGTCCGTGACAGTAAGGAACGGATGGACAAGGCGATGGAAATCCTCAAAAAAAATCTTGGCGGAATTCGGACCGGTCGCGCGAATCCGGGAATGATTGATTCGCTGAAGGTGGAAGTCTACGGTTCACCGATGCCCATCAAGCAGATTGCTTCGGTCGGCACACCGGAGCCAGCCCAGATTTTGATTCGCCCGTTCGACGCCGGAACGATCAAGGATATCGAAAAGGCAATCGTCGCAAGTGACCTCGGTTTCAACCCCCAAAGCGATGGCAAGCTGATTCGGATCAATATCCCGCCACTATCGACTGATGTTCGAAAGAAAATGGTCGCTCGAATCAAGGACCTGGCAGAAGAAGCCAGAGTTGCGATTCGAAATATTCGCCGCGACGGAAACAAGGCGATTGAACAGGCGGAAAAGGACAAGTCAATTGGTGAAGACGATCGCGACAAGGGAAAAGACCGGGTCCAGGAGATGACCAAAAAGTACGAGGACCAGGTGAATGATCTGGCCAAAGCCCGTGAAAAAGACGTGATGGACGAGTAGACTCGACTTCGATTGCTGGTCGTTACGTTTGAAGAACAGGGGGATTGTTTGCAATGGCCGCGCCGCAAGGGAAAATGGCATGCCCCGACTGCCTAAATGAATTTTCCTATCCTGCCGCGCGCGGTGGTCAAGCGGTGAATTGTCCCAGCTGCAACTCGCCGCTGAGATTGCCCATCGTCCCGGGCAGCATGTCTGCGGTAACCGGTTCGAAGCTCGCGAAAAAGGCTGCCGAAGAGGAAGAGGATCGCAAGTCGCGATTCGAAGACACAGGGCCTGAAGTTTATGCCCCAGCTTCGTTCACCCTGTTCTTTGGAGTAGTCGCACTCCTGCTGGCTGGCGGATTTTTGATGAAGCCAGGGCCGCAATTGTGTATTGGGCTGGCGGTTTTGGCGGCATTGTCCGGGCTGGTTGGTGTTGGGCTGGGTATCCTCTCGCTGATCAATATTTATCTGAACAAGGGAACCTATTCTGGTCTTGGCCTGGCAATTCCAGGGTTTCTGTTGTCGATTGTTTTCGGCGGAATTGTTCCAATCAACCCGGTTTCCAATGCAATGGGCGAATTGGGACTACAGTCTAAAATGAAACAGGCTGCCGAACAGATGGGATTTGTTGCGGCGGCACACTTGTTGTTTGATGACCGCATGGCGAGGATGCCCAGTGACATTTTGGATGCGGAAGGGAAGCCTCTTCTCAGCTGGCGAGTCACGATTCTTCCGGACCTTGGCGAATCGGAGTTGTATGAGAAATTCAAGTTGGACGAGCCGTGGGACAGCCCGCATAACCTGTCGCTGGTTTCGCAGATGCCCAAGGCCCTGAGTTGCACGATAGCTTCCATGCAGGCCGGTCACACGCTTTGTATGCACCCGGTTGGAAAGAACGCGATTTATTCGCCAAACAGCCGACGGGTTTTTTCGCGCGATGTGAAATCGGGTGATGGTTTGGCAGTCACGTTGGTATTGGCAGAAGTCAAGACGGAAAATTCGTGCGTCTGGACTCAACCCGCAGACTGGCAATTCGACCCGGAAAACCCAAGAGAC
>JAYVKA010000369.1:0-4245 GCA_043768885.1 Planctomycetota bacterium | reverse complement strand
CGACTGTACTGGCTGATGTTGCGGGAGTCGTTTCGACGGACCGGTTTGGTTATGCCGGAACAACCGTTCGATACGCAACACTTGCCGATGCATTGAGCGCGAGCAATCCGCTGCAAACCATCAACATTGTGGAACGCGACTTGTCGATTTTCCAGGTGTGGGATGTTCCGTCCTACTACACCAATGCCAATATCACCGGCGGCTCGTGGTGGTACACAACCGATCCGAGCGGAACTCCCGGCTTCGGCAACACGCACGGCAATACGGGGGTTGGTCTGGTTCAAATCTACGAAGACCCTGCGAGCACTGCGACTTCCTTCACAACGACTTCACGCGTGATGGAGTTTCAGAATTTCAACGGGACTTTCTTTACGGACTATCGCTTGACAGTCACTGGCGTAAACGCAACGCCTGCTACCTCGCTGGCAAGATTTAGTCCATTTGTGTTGAACACCAACGACAGCGGGACTTATCTCAATTACAAACTCGACCTGCTGGCGACCGGATTGCAGGGCACCATAACCTCGTCAACATTGATTGAATCGACGAACCATCCGACCGGTGTAACGGGAATTTTTTCTGGCCTGTTTGAAAACCCGACTGCCGATCCCACCAAGAAAGGTTTTTACACATTCAGCCTGAACCTGACCATGGACAATTGGGCGTACACGAACCGGGACAACCTGACGTATCCAACAACCGGGTTTGCCGACAGCTATTTCGCCCAGGCAATTCCGGAACCGGTGACGGCGTTTGGCTTGTTAGCGGTTTCGCTGGCTTTGCCGGGATTCAAACGTTTCCGCCGAAACGGCTGACGAAACGGTAGCCGATTACAAAATCCGGGGTGTGTTCTTTTTTCGAACACGTTTTTTTTCAGCAAAGTGTTTCCGGCTGGCCCATCGAAACATCCGGTCGGCTAAAATAAACGGTCCCAACTGGACAGGGCCCCATTCGTTTCACCGTCAGCCGAAGGCTGATGCGTTGCCTTCGCTCGTTCGCCTTCGGCTGACGGTGAAACGAAAACATCCAAATCACCCAGATGATTGGTGCTGTCCAATTGGGAAAACGAGATGTTTCAGGTCCGTTACTCAATTGGGATTCGAAAAAATGTGGCGAGTTTCGTATCGTATGCTCACAGGATTCCTGGTTTTTCAGATCGTGGGCACTGCTTTGGTTGCGCAGGATGTGGAATCCCGGCAGAGCCAGATCGTGGCCAAACCGGATTTGTTTCACCCGCTGACAGAGCCGCCTTGTTCGTACTGCGTCAATCAAAATCTGAAGAATCTGGTCGAAGCTGACGAACCGGTTTTGGCCTGGGTTCGCGGCGCACACAATGGCGGCGCTTTTCCGCTTCGACATTTTCTGGCGGCGCCGAGGGTGCTCAACGATACATACGGATTGTTTTTCTATGATGCGGATGGCGGGTACGTTTCTGCATTTGAGAAGGACTACGGGTTCAGTTTCTACGGCTGGCGTGGAGGAGTCATGGTTGTTAAAGGCCCGGACGGAACGCTTTGGTCGGCCTTGACCGGAGTCGCGTCCGAGGGTCCGAAGAAGGGAACCCGCATGAAGCGAGTTCCAAACACGGTGACGACCTGGGGCCACTGGTTGATGCTGCATCCGGAATCGACGGCCTATGATCTGTTCGACGGAAAAAAGTACGAAGTGGCCGAGTTGCCGACTGAGATGTCGGCGGACGCCGTTGAGTCAATGGGCGAAGTCGATTCGCGAATAGACAAGATGGCGTCGGTCCTGGGAGTCGAAGGCGAATCATCGCAACTTGCGTTTCCGCTGGAGGGGCTGGGAGAACGCGATGTCCGCTCGGGCGTTGTCGATGGGAAACCGGTCGTGATGTTCTGGTACGGTCCGACCCGTTCCGCAATCGCATTTTCGCCGGTAGTTGATGGAAGGACGTTGACCTTTTATGCCGACAAGATTTCTCCAGAGACTGCTCCCTTTAAGGATCGCGAAACTGGGACGAGATGGACGTTGGCTGGACGCGGCATCGACGGGCCACTTCGCGGCAAGGAACTCGAGTGGGTTCCATCCATCCAATGCCGCTGGTACGCCTGGTCACATGAGTATCCAAAAACGGAAACTCATGCTCCGGCTGAAGCTGCCAAATAGAACCAGGCCGTCGGCTTTTTTTGCAACCTGAACATTGGGACTGGAAATTCAACTCGATGAGCCTTGCCGATATCCCAATCCTTTTGGTTTTCGCATTTACCGCTTTCGTTTCTCCAATTGATGAACCGAAGCCTTGTCAGGGAATTGTTGTTGCAGCGGACAAAGTCACTGCTGATTCGCTGGCACAATGGGCCAAAGCCGAACAGCAAGTCATTCTTAATTTGTCCACTTGCACCGACGACATGAACCATCAGGCTGCGAATTTGATTCAAGCTTCCGGATTGGAAATCGGCTATTTCATTGAAGTTGGCCGGTGCCCCGAACTGGCCGACGCTCACCCGGAATGGATGGCCAGTTTGCAAGGTCATCCCGAATGGCGACGATTGTTTCCCGATTTTCCGGCGACGGGAGCGAATCAGGTCGTCAAAAATTACCCCTGGGTTCCTGTATACTACCGCGAAGCGTTGGACGCTCACCGCGAACGAATTCGCAAACTGCTCGACGGCAAACCGGCAGCGAAACGGATCTGGTTAAACGACATCCAGGGAGGCCCGTCGGCTTGCGGTTGCGGGCATCCGCTTTGCCGCTGGACCGCCGACTACGGACCAATCAAAACAGCAAGGACGATTGGCGATACTGGTCCGGCGGAATTCGTCCAGACAATCCGCGAACTGGCTCCAAATGCGGAGGTCATTCCGATCCTGACAACGGAGTGTGAGCTGGACGACAAAGAACACGAATGCGCCGGTGTCAACTGTTTTGAAGGCATCTGCTGGAAGGCCTTTTCAAAGCAACTTGCGGCGATCGATACAGACTCACCGCGAATCGGGCTGGCCTGTTTCTATCGGGAGTTCGGGAGAGACCTCGAACGGTACGGCGACGAAGCTGTCTGGGTCAGGACTGCCGTTCAGTCGCTTGAGACAATGCCGCCGAAGAGGTCGGGAAAGGCGATTGGGAGTGACCGCGTGATAGCCGTTCTACAGGGCTGGAACGTGAATGAATCCGAAATCGAACAGCAAAAGCGAATGGCCCTGGAATCTGGCGCAGGGGGGTGGTTGTTGGTCCAAACGCCGATCGATCAGTCCTGGAAGCCCCGAATGTTTGATTACGATCCGGAAAAAGTCAGTCAGTTTGCTTCTGAATCGGAACATTCTGACCACGGCAAACACGATCATTGAAAATCGGAACGGAAGTGTCGTTTTCAGATATCTAACCGGTACAATTCAACCATCCGTCAATAATCGGAAACACGTTTTCCGATTGGAGTTGAAATAGGACCGTTGTTTTCGGCCTAAAGGGAACATCGCGGATTTTGAAAATGGCTGCCAATTCTTTTTTTCCAGTCAAAAAAAGATTGACCTGGCGGATTTTCTGGAATAATTTCAAGTACTGAATTCCACGACCTGAAAATTGCATTCGTTTGCCTTTCCCCAAAAACAAGCTTCGCCAGTTTGTTTTACAGTCGAACGCAGGAGTATTCGTTATGGTGTCACGACGTCCATTCGCGGTACTGCTTGCCGGTTTCGCCCTGGCTCTTTCCCTGACTGGCAGTCCGTTGGTCGCCCAGGATGACCTGGCTGATGTGATCGAACGATGCGAACGGGGTGTTGTCCGGATCGATGTCGAAGGTCGTAAAGGCGGAAGCCTGGGAAGTGGTTTCATCGTCGATGACAAGGGAACCCTGGTCACCAATGTTCACGTCCTGGCCGGTGCAAAAAACGCAATCGCACATTTTCCAAACGGCAAGGCTTATGCTGTCGTCGGTACCCTCGCGATCGACGAAGGCCGGGACATCTGCGTCGCCAGGATTGATTCGACGGAAACAAACATTATTCCAATCGCCCAGGACTTGCCCCGCAAAGGCGAACGGGTGACCGCTCTGGGTTCGCCCCATGGACTTTCGTTCACGGCAACGACCGGAATCATCAGCGCCATTCGTCCAGCCGACGAACTGGGCCGCGACATCGGCGATCCAACCATGCGTGGAACGTGGGTCCAGGTCGATGCGGCCCTGTCACCGGGAAACAGCGGGGGACCTTTGATCAATGGCAAAGGCGAAGTTGTCGGGATGAGTACGCGGGCCTCCCAGGGATCCGCTCAAAACCTCAACTTCGGAAT
>JAYVKA010000368.1:0-11072 GCA_043768885.1 Planctomycetota bacterium | reverse complement strand
TTTCAGAGCGGCTGGAAAATCTGCAGATGGCCAGTGGCAGCTGGTTTCACGAATACCCCAACAGCTTTGTTACGGCGACTGCACTTCTGGTTTTGTCCGATGCGAAAAAGGCGGGCTATGAAGTAGATCAGGGAAAAGTCGATTCGGGACTGAAGCGACTGGCCAGTCAACGCTATCCAAACGGAGCCTACCCTTATAGCGCGCGGCGCGAAGGCCAGGATGGTCGGGGACGGGTGGAGCCGATTCCTGCGAGCGCGGGCCGAATGCCGCTTTGTGAATTGGCGAGATTTCGCTGGAAGGCGGTCACCAGCGAAGAGTTGGCCGCGTCTGCTGCGACAGGATTGGAGCATCATGATTTGCTGGCCAAAGCTTTGAAGTATGACAATCACACTTCGACGTACGCCTATGGCGGATTCTTTTTCTGGTACGACATGCAGGCCCGCAGTGAAGCGATCCTTGCGATCGAGGACTCGGCGATACGAAAGAAATTGGCCGGGCAGCAACATGCGATTGTCATGGGATTGCCGGAACTCGACGGTTGCTTCATCGATTCCCATGAGCTTGGCCGCTGCTACGGAACGGCGATGGCATTGATCTCGCTTTCCGATTTGAAGCGGGCAATGAAAGCGGAATAGAGTTTGATGCTGGCGAATTGGGCAAGCTGGAATGGAAAGCCGACTGGTTGCCGAGAAATCCGGCTTGTTGCTTTCCGGCTATTTCGCTAATTACGCCAATGGTATCGAACAATCACTCAAGTTTTTCGGGTCAACGGATGGCCGATCGACCAGAATCTGATTCGCCAAAAATTGTAGACGCGGACGCGTATGGAGTTGTGCGCGCCTGCATTGGCAGCGTTTGCATCGCCAAGGTGCTCGGCGGTGCCATGCTGCTGTCACTTGCGGGATGTCAATCGATGCTGACTCCGCAGGCGCCGGACGCCTGGTCGCAAACTGCGTTTCGCGCGCAAAGTCCTGATCAAACGGCCGGCGTTACGCTGGACCGGATCGATGTGCAGGATGTTGCGGAACCAGTCTCTGCAGCCGCCCAGAGAAATATCGTTGCGGACGTCGTTGTTCGCGGAAACAATCGCGTGCCGGAACACCGAATCCTGAGCAATGTGAAAACCAGACAAGGGCGGTACTTTGACCCCGACGTTTTGCAACAAGACATCAATCAACTCTGGCGAATGGCCGAGATCAAACGGGTCAATGGTCCATGGATCGAAGAAACCGATCAGGGCGTAATCATCACGATCGAGGTCGTCGAAAAACAAACGCTTTCTTCGATCAAGTTTGTCGGCAACCGGGCGATCACGGACCGGAAGCTGAAAAAGACCGCTGGCATCACCGATGGTCAACCGCTGGATGTTTTCGAAGTCAAAATGATCAAGACGCGGATCGAAGACCTCTACCGCGAAAAGGGTTTTCCGCATACTCAAGTCGAAATCCTCGAGGGGGAAGGCGAGACTGACGACGCGGTCGTTTTTGTGATTCACGAAGACCAACAGCAACGGATTTGGCAAGTCGCTTTTGAAGGAAACACCAGCGCGAGTGCGAGCGATGCACGGCTGAAGGCGCTGGTCATATCCAAACCCGGCATTTTCTGGGTCTTTGGCGGGTTGGCTCGCCGCGAGTTGATCGATCAGGATGTCCAGCGATTGATGGACTATTACAAAAGCCTCGGCTTCTTCAACGCCAGGATCGGCCGGGAGATTTCGGAAAGCAATGACGGCCGCTGGTTGACGACGACCTACATCATCGACGAAGGGCCACGTTACAAAGTCCGCAACGTTTCCTTCATGGGGAACAAGCGGTTTTCCAATGACGAATTGTATTCGCTGTTGAGATTGAAGCCGGGTGACAATGGAAACCCGGAATTCAATGCTGCGAAGATGAACGAAGATGTTAGCACGCTGCGGGATTTGTACGGCTCGCTGGGTTACGTCTATTCGCAGGTCGAAGCCGAACCGCGTTTTCTCGAACAACCCGGCGAAATCGATTTGGTTTACCGGATTGAAGAAGACGAGCAATACCGCGTTGGAAAAATCAATGTGCATATCGACGGAAACTATGGCGTGACCCGTCGTGAAACCGTCTTGAATCGTTTGGGTCTATTGCGACCGGGCGACATTATCGACGTCCGGGAAATTCGAAACAGCGAACGACGGCTGGGGAGTTCACAGATTTTTGCGGGCGGAGATCCGGGCTCGCCTGGCGCACCTCCCCGCATCGTTGTCAAAACGCGCGAGTTGCAAGAGCTGGAACGGATGGCCGGAGCTGATCCCGAAAACAACCCGTATCGATAGGCTGAAAGCTGCTGATGAATTCAATTCTGGAAAACCCGAACTGGAAGACTGTCGTGACCGGCTGGGCGATGTTGCCTTTGGCCGCTGCCATCGCGTTTTCGACCGGTTGCGCGCAGTTCGGAAATGGAAACAGAATTGGACCGCCCGATCCATGGCTGGCCAATCGCGAAATCAACCCGGCGAGTTTTCAGGCATACACCCGGCTTTCGCCAGACGTGATTTCAAAACAGGAAGAGCCCAAAGCAGGTCCGAAACCGGTTGCGCCAGTACTCAGAGCCGAGAACAAACAGTTTGTTGCGATTCCGGGAGCAGAAACGCACTCAACATTCCGCGCCCAAAGTCCTGACAGTGGTGGATCAACCGGTGGGCAATCGGGAGGAGTCGCATACTCTGGTGGTAACTGGCAGACTGGTGACAAACCAATTCAGGACGGCAAAATCCAACCCGCCGGTTATCAATACCCGGAACTGGGAACGCCCGGTCCGTTCGGCGATTTAACCGGACCGCCCAGCAATATTCCATCGGTGCGAACCGGTTCGCCGAACGAACTTTATCCGTTGCTGCAAGGCAACGCGCCGTCAGGCGTTGCGACGTTTCCGCAAAACTACGCGGACCTGGATGTCTATGTGTCCGAAGCACAAACTGGCCGCATCAATCTCGGTGGTGCCTACAACTCCGACAATGGATTAATGGGTCAGTTCACAATCGACGAACGAAATTTTGACATCATGCGATTGCCGCGCAGCTTGCGGGATGTTTGGGACGGAACTGCCTGGCGCGGAGCCGGTCAGGCGTTTCGGCTGGAGCTTGTGCCTGGAAACCAGGTGCAGCGATATACGGTGAGCTGGACCGATCCCTATTTTCTCGACACGCCGGTCAGCCTGAGTGTTAGCGCGTACCTGTTTGACCGCCGGTATTTTGACTGGAACGAACAGCGTTTGGGCGGACGGGTTGGCCTTGGTTACCGGTTGACTCCGGACTTGAGCGTCAGTGCCGGGTTGCGAATGGAAAATGTTGACATTTCCAATCCACGAGTGAACACATCGCCCAAATTGAATGCAGCCCTCGGAAACACGGATTTGTTTCTGGCCCAGTTCAGCATTATCAACGATACACGCGACCATCCGTTTTTGCCGACAGAAGGAACCTACATTTCGCTGCAATACTCACAGGGTTTTGGCGAAGTCGATTTTCCCCGCGGCGATTTGGAGTTGAGGAAGTATTGGCTGCTGTACCAGCGGCCGGACCTTTCCGGCCGGCATACGCTGAGTTCCGGAACGCGGCTTGGTTTTACCGGCGCACAGACTCCGGTTTTTGAAAATTATTTTGCCGGTGGTTTTTCGACGATGCGCGGATTTTCATTTCGTGGTGCCAGCCCGGTTGAAGGTGGTGTTCGTGTCGGTGGTGAATTCCAGTGGCTGAACACTTTGGAATACATGTTCCCGCTGACTGGCGATGACATGATCAAGGGCGTCGTATTCTGCGATTATGGTGCTATCGCGCAGGACATACGGCTGAATTGGGATGATGTCAAAATCGCGCCGGGTTTCGGTTTCCGTGTTCACATGCCAGCGATGGGGCTCGGTGCTCCGCTCGCATTTGACTTTGCGTTCCCGGTCAAGGATTCGGCGTCCGATGACAATCAGGTCTTCAGTTTCTACATGGGCATCGGCCGATAAAACTGCCGGGTGAGTATGGGCGGGGACTTTGTCCTGGATGACTCAATTGCCAATCAGATATCTCGCGCGGCGGAACTGATTCGCCAGTCGGACAGTATTCTGTTTATTACGGGCGCGGGAATTTCCGCTGATTCGGGCTTGCCGACCTATCGCGGAGTCGGCGGGTTGTACGATGGCCAAGTTACGGAAGACGGTGTACGTATTGAGCAGGCGCTATCGGCCAGCATGTTTCGCCGCCGACCCGAGTTGACGATCAAATATCTGCTGCAAGTTGGCCGGGCCGTTTCCGCTCACACTTTCAACCCGGCCCATTCGGTGATTGCCGGGCTGGAAAAAACGAAGTCGCGAGTTTGGGTGCTGACGCAAAACATCGACGGTTATCATTTCGCAGCCGGCTCGAGGAATGTCATTGAAATTCACGGGTCGATGTGGCGAATTCGATGCGAAAGCTGCGGCCACCTGGAAAAGATTTCAACTTTTTCGGACCAGCCGACTTTGCAATCCTGTTCGCAATGTTCCACGATTATGCGGCCGGACGTGGTTTTGTTCGACGAAATGTTGCCGTTACCGGCCCTTGAACAACTCGAATCGCAATTACAGAACGGTTTTGAGCTGATCGTCAGCGTCGGCACAAGCAGCCAATTCGCCTACATTGTTCATCCGATTTTGGCAGCAGTCCAGGCAGGCATTCCGACCATCGAAATCAACCCTGCCGAATCAACCGAATTGTCGTCCATCGTTGATCTGCACATCCGAATGGGAGCCGCAAAAGCACTGGTTGGGATTGCCGGCATTCTTGAACTACCGACTCACTCCGACGCATAACTGGACTCCGCAATATTGTGAGCCGTGACGCGTCAGCGGCCGGGCCGAAATGCTGCCCCGGTGCCTGACGGCCCATGGTTAATACACGAATCATTGGCTTCGAACCAGGCAACTGGGGTTACTAACCGAATGGCCGAGTGCCCCGAAGTGCCGGTTAAAGGCATCCACCCGGCGGCTGACGCGTCGTGGCTCAAAAAACAAGAGATCGCTAAACTGATTGGGATGCCAGAAACTGGATGATTTTTACCTGAATATTGTCCCGGACCGTTCGAAAGACCGGCATCTGCTCTTGTTCGTTGCCGGTCGCATCAGCCGGATCGGGGAACGGCCAGTGCAGCATTTGTTTGGCACTGGGAAAAACCGGGCACGACTCGGCAGCGTTATCGCAGACAGTGATAACAAGGTCGAATGCTTGACCGCGAAACTCGTCGAGCGATTTGCTGCGGTTTGCAGAGACGTCAATGCCTGACTCTTTCATAACGGCAACTGCCAGGGGATGGACGTAGCCCGATGGCCTCGACCCGGCGGAATGTGCTGCCCACTGGCCTTTTCCCAGTTTGTTCCAGATTCCTTCCGCCATCTGGGAACGGCAGGAATTCCCGGTACAAAGGATCAGGACCGTTTTGGGGTTCTTCGAATTCGACATCGAGTCCGCTATTCAAATGGTGGATCGGAAAACGTGCAGGTGATGCTAGCGTTCCATTGGCGTTGGCAGCGAAAACGATGATGGCAGCGGTTTCGTATTGTTGCAATCGGGGTGCAGGGATAGCATTGTCACCCATCTCAACGATTTCCAGATTCACTTCAGCCAGGAGGAACAGGGATGTTTCCTTTGCCGAAGAATGCGACGTATTTGATTACCGGCGGAACCGGTTCCTTTGGACAATGCTGTGCGCAGATGTTGCTGCAGCAGGGTGTCCGGCGACTGGTTCTGTTTTCCCGTGACGAGCAAAAGCATGTTCGGCTGCAACGGGAAGTCTTTCCTCGCGACATGTTTCCCGGGATTCGCTATTTTATCGGCGACGTTCGTGACCTGGACCGTTTGAAAATGGCCATGCGCGGAATCGACTATGTGATTCACGCGGCGGCGATGAAGCACGTCGATATGGCGGAGTACAACCCGCAAGAATGCATTCGCACAAATATTGGTGGCGCGGAAAACGTAATCAATGCGGCTCTGGAAACTGGCGTCCAGAAAGTCATCGCGCTATCGACGGACAAAGCGGCCAACCCGGTCAATCTGTATGGCGCGACCAAACTGTGCAGTGACAAGTTGTTCGTCGCCGCCAATTCACTGGCCGGTCAATACGGTCCGCGTTTTGCTGTCGTTCGATATGGAAATGTGCTTGGCTCAAATGGTTCTGTGGTGCCGCTGTTTCAACGACAACAGCGTGAGCATGGAAAACTGACGCTGACTGACCCGGATATGACGCGGTTTATCATCACGCTTCCGCAGGGCGTCGAGTTGGTCCAGACCGCTTTCGAGTTGATGGACGGTGGAGAAATTTTTGTGCCGCGAATTCCGAGCACGACCGTGATGGACATCGCGCGCGCTGTTGCGCCGGAGTGTGACGTTGAAATTGTTGGAATTCGACCGGGTGAAAAAATGCATGAGTGCATGGTGCCAGAAGACGAAGCCCGGATGACTCTGCAATTCGAAAACCATCTGATCATTCGGCCCGCCATCCGCAGTTGGTCGTCACGGGAACCGGGGTACGTGCACCTGGGGACCCCCTGCCCGCCCGGCTTCTCCTATTCCAGCAATACGAACGACGATTGGTTGTCGGTGGAAGGACTGCGTCAACTGATCGCGGAGATGCATGACGTGCCGGACGCCGGCCAAATGAACGAGGTCCGAGCCGCCTGATGATTCCATACTCACGGCAACAAATTGAAACCGAAGACATCGAGGCGGTGATCCGTGTGCTGGAATCGGCCTGGTTAACGACTGGCCCGGCCGTTGACAGTTTCGAAAACGCTTTTTGCCGCGCGACCGGCTCCGCACATGCCGTGGCAGTTTCCAGCGGAACAGCCGCACTTCACGCCGCCGTCCATGCGGCTGGAATCGGGCCGGGAGACGAAGTCATTGTGCCGGCCATCACGTTTGTCGCGACGGCAAATGCTGTTGTCTATTGCGGGGGCATACCGGTTTTTGCCGAAGTCGAGCCGGACACGCTGCTGATCGATGTTGACGACGTCGAGCAAAAAATAACCGATCGTACTCGTGCGATCATTGCTGTCGATTACGCGGGGCAGACTTGTGATTATCAACGGCTGGATGAAATTGCCAGTTGCCACGGACTGATTCTGATCGCCGATGCGTGCCACTCCGTCGGTGCCTCGCACAACGGAAAGCCGGTTGGGACGTTGGCTGATTTGAACTGTTTCAGTTTTCACCCGGTCAAGCCAATGACTTCGGCCGAAGGTGGAATGGTCACTGCTGACAACATCTCGATGGCCCAGTCAATTCGCCAGTTTCGCAATCACGGAATCGCCACCAGTTTCCGGGAGCGGGCAACGACTGGTACGCACGCTTATGACATGGCAGGCCTCGGCTTCAATTACCGAATGTCCGACCTTCACGCGGCTCTGGGCGAATCGCAGCTGAAACGGCTGAATGAATGGACGCGACGGCGAAACGAAATTGCTTCGGTTTACGACAAGCGATTGAAGAATTGTTCGTGGGCCCAGCCACTGGTTACACGTCCAGATAATTTGCATTCCAGACATTTGTATGTCGTCCGCTTGACCAGTGACGTCGATCGGGACGCTGTGCATGCCGACCTTCGCAAACGCGGTGTCGCGGCAAATGTTCATTATCGACCTGTCTATCTCAATTCGTGGTATCGGAAAAACTTGCGGATCGAACCGGGGCTTTGTCCGATCGCCGAGCAAGTCTGGAGCGATATCATCTCCCTGCCATTATTTCCGTCGATGACCGAGGGCGAACAGGATCACGTCATTCAGTCCCTGCACTCGGCCGTAAACGCAACGGGTACCAACGCCTGGGTCAATCATCCGAACCGCAATGTAGCCTGACTTTGGAGCAAGCATAGTGAACGACAAAAAGACGATCGCCATTGTTCAGGCCCGCATGGGTAGCGAACGGTTCCGCGGAAAAATCCTGCAACCGATTCTTGAGCGGTCGATGCTGGAGTGGGTTATCCGGCGTGCCGCGCGAGCCAAAACCGTTGATGAAGTAATCGTTGCGACTACCCTAAATGTCGAGGACGATCCAGTCGAGTTTTGGTGCAAACAAAACGGTGTGCGCCTGTTTCGCGGCCCGGAGCATGACGTGCTGAACCGTTACGTCCAGGCAGCGGCATGGGTCAACGCTGATCATATCGTCAGGATTACAGCAGACTGCCCTTTGATCGACCCGGGTTTGATCGACGAAGTCGTCGGGCACTTTCACGCAAACTCCAAATGCGAATGGTGCAGCAACTTTTGGCCGGAACGACACTACCCCCGCGGTCTGGACGTGGAATGCATCAGCCTCGACGCGCTGCGACACCTGAATGAAATAGCTGATACGCCCGAGTTGCGGGAACACGTGACGCTTGCGATCTATCGCGATCCAAAGGAGTTTCGCATCAGCAGCGTTTGCAATTGCGAGAACCTGTCGTATTTGCGCTGGACCGTCGATACACCCGAAGACCTGACTCTGGTCCGGACGATTGCCGCGTGGTTTGGCAACGACGAATTCACATGGCGCGAGGCTCTGGCCGCCTGTCGCAGGAACTGGCACTGGAACCGTTTGAACTCGGGCATTCAACAGCGGGCAGCGTAGCGAATTGAAACAGGATCGCAAACCAACGCTTGTGCTCTGGGCCGACACTGGAATGGGAATCGGTGCCGGACATCTGATGAGGCTGGTGGCGATCGCACAGGAATGGATGGACCGGGGCGGGCGATCGATTCTGTTGGCATCGAGCCTGCCGCGCCAAATGCTTGAACCGCACATTGTAGGTATCGAAATTCGTACGCTTGCCAGCGAAGACGGGGGCATTCCGGATCAGGCTCACGAAGTTGCCGGAATCGCCACAGCCGAATCTGCTGACTGGATTGCGATCGATGGATACCGACTTGATGATTCAATCGAAAACACTCTCGCGTCATCGGGCTGCCTGCTAATGGCGATGGACGATTTCGGACACGCGACCCATTCGTCAGCCGAGCTCGTCGTGTTTCCTCACGCTGGATCATTGCAAGACAAGCCTTCGGCAAATCGCCTGGAAAAACGTTACGGCTCGAATTGGGAATTGTCTGGTTTGAAGTATGTGCCCGTTCGCAATGAGTTTCACAACCGGAAAGCAAGGCGGGCTGAAAGCAATCCGGACGAACCGTTTCGAATTGTTGTTACGATGGGAGCGGCTGACCCCGGAAACATGACAGAGTTGGTTTGCGAGGCGATCGGGGCGGCTGGCCTGAAAAACCAAATCGAACTCGATGTTGTTCTTGGGCCCGACTACCGGCACCGTTTCGGCCTGGCTGGTACGCTTGAATCTGCAAGTTTCAATGTGGTCTATCACAACCAGATTGCCGAGCCGGGAAGGATTTTTGCAACTGCTGACCTGGTTGTCTCGGCCGGTGGCTCAACTTTGTACGATCTGGCTTGTCTTGGCATTCCGGCGATCGCCTTGGAAATTGCCGGCAACCAGCGCCCCGTGATTCGCTCGATGGTCCAGGCGGGATGCGCGGTTACTGTGGCCGGCGATGATGAGTCGCTTGCCCAGATGGTTGAAAGTCTGGTTTGCGATCTGGCTGTCAGTCCGAACCAACTTCGCGAAATGAAAGCTGCAGGTCCGCTCGCGGTGGATGGGTGTGGAGCGGGCAGAATCGTGCAGCGGATGCGGGCCGGGCGATTGATTGTTCGCCCAGCCAATTCGGCCGATTGCGAGGCTCTTTGGCGTCTTCGAAACGATCCGCAGGTCCGGGCGAACAGTTGCTCGATGTCGCTCGTTGAGGTGGCCGAACACCAACAATGGCTCGCCCAAATTTTGGCCGATCCAAGCCGTTATCTGTTCGTCTTGGAATCGGCAGGCGGAAAAATCTCCGGCCAGTGCCGATTGGACATTGACGCCAAAAACGCTAGCGGTACTATCAGCGTTTCACTGACTGACGAAATGAGAGGCTGTTCGGTATCCAGGGGCGTTGTGTCTGCTGCCATCGGGCAGGTAATTTCACGGCCTTCGGCGGAATCGGCACCAGTCGAGTGGATCGCCTGGATTCGTTCTGGAAACAAAGCTTCCCTGCGGCTGTTTGAATCTTTGGGTTTTGCCAAACAGGGATCGGAAAACCGGACCGGCGGAGAACTGCTGAAATATTGTTTGACGTTGCCGTCGGGGAAAATGAATTGCGTCACTGGCGACGTTACGCCGGAATTTTGTCACGCCGATCAGGCGTAGTCGTTTCGGCTCCCATTTGAAATGGAGTTCAAGCTGCATGCATTCCTTTATCACTATTCATCGCCGCAGAATTGGCGCCGGCTATCCCGTCTATATCATTGCCGAATTGTCGGCGAATCACGGCCAGAATTTTGACCGGGCCGTCGAGTTGATTCATGCTGCCCAAAAAGCTGGTGCCGACGCGATCAAGCTGCAAACCTATACGCCTGATACGATTACGATCGATTGCGACAACGAATATTTTCAGATCAACGGTGGGACATGCTGGGACGGGCAAGTGCTTTACCGGTTGTATGAAGAAGCGGCGACTCCGTGGGATTGGCAGCCCCGCTTGAAGGCGGTTGCCAACGAATTGGGGATGGACCTGTTCTCGTCGCCGTTCGACAATTCGGCTGTCGATTTTCTCGAACAGATGAACGTGCCGGCTTACAAGATTGCTTCGTTTGAGCTTGTCGATGTTCCGCTACTCAAGCGGGTTGCTGCGACGCGTCGTCCGGTCATAGTTTCCACCGGTATGGCGACTCAGCACGAAATCCGCCAGGCGGTTGATACACTGCGCATGGGTGGATCGGATCAGATTGCCTTGTTGAAATGCACCAGTGCCTATCCCGCCGCACCTGAATCGATGAACCTGCGGACACTTCAGGACATGGCCGGCCGTTTCAATATTCCGGTCGGCATTTCGGATCACTCGCTAACGAACGAAGCGGCAGTGGTCGCAGTCACGCTTGGCGCTTGCATTGTCGAAAAGCATCTGACTTTGTCCCGCGCAGCAGGGGGCCCCGATTCCGGGTTCTCACTCGAACCGCAGGAATTTGCCAGCATGGTTGCGTCGATCCGCATTGCCGAGCAGTC
>JAYVKA010000367.1:0-3130 GCA_043768885.1 Planctomycetota bacterium | reverse complement strand
TTCTCTTTGGTTGCCTCAAAGACCACCAATTTGCCGTCTTCATTGCCGATGAAAACTTTTCCATCAACCGCCATTGGGGAACCCCAAACGGCAGCCAACATGTCGTGCTCCCAGTATCTTTTTCCAGTCGCCAAATCGATGCAGTGGACGTATCCACTGAGGTCGGACATAAACACGAGCCCATTTTTTACGGCTGCAGTCGACATCGTTCGCCGGAAAATGGTTTGCCCTGGCGAGCCGGTCACAGAGCCATCCTCATCCACGCCGCCGTAATGCCAAATCACCGCAGCGTCCGGATTCGGGGTCCCCGGAGAATTGATTTCACCCAATTCAGAACTAACATCGCCGGTTTTGGTTGCGTCAATCCGCCAGAAATGTCCCACGCCTTCACCGTGCTCCGGGTCCTGCCCAACGCCAATGATCACTGAATTTTCATAAAATATCGGTGTCCCAATAATGTTGTTACGTGATCCAGCTCCACCAAGTTCCCATTTTGTTTCTTTGGGATTGCAGTCAAACTTCCAGATGATTTCGCCATCAGCCGGATTCAGGGCATAAAGCCATCCATTGCCGCCCGGAAAAAAGACCTGAACCTGGCCGTTGACTTCACCAATGGCCGGGCTGGACCACTGGCCGTGAAGGATTTGGTCGAACGGATAATTCTGTTCCCAAATGACTTCGCCAGTGTTCTTGTTTACTGCCAGGAATGACGGAGCCCTGGGCGAAGGAATCTCGAGGTGGGCCTCATCGACCCCGTTTCCCGTAACGAGGAACACAGTGTCACCGTGAATTACCGGGCTGCTAGTTGCAAGGTTATGGGGAAACACACCCATTTCTTCAATCATGTCCAGTTTCCAAACGATATCTCCGTCCAACTCTTCGTTGTCTGGTTCGTCCTGAACAACTCCGTCATTTTCGCCGTCGCGGAATCCTTCCATGTCAATGCACATCAGCTCGCATCTGTTGGTTACGACCCAAGCGCGATCGCCCTCGACAGTTGGGCTGGAGCAAATACCCTGTTCCGGCCAATCGTTGACCTGACCGGCGAGCAGTTTTTCACGGGTTAATTGCCAAAGCAGTTCACCGCTGATTTCATCGAAGCAAAGGATAACACCCCGATCGCCTTTGTGTTTTTCACGATACTCGGCACCGTTGTTGGTTCCCACGAGGACTTTTCCACCGGAAACAACCGGGTTGCCGTAGGTCTGGGAACCCAGCTGGGCCGACCAAACAACATTTTTACCGTTCTGGCCGTCTTTGGTTTTTCGTAGCGAGAAATCCAAAGTCGTTCCGGTCGCTTCGCTCATCATAACCCGTGATGGACGTCCGCCCCACATCGTCCAATCTTTCGAAGCCGAAGATGCACTTCCGCCCGCAGCCTGATTTCCATTTGCCGTTTTCGCTACCTTTGAGTCCTGGGCCTGCAATCCGGTTGCCACAACTGCGACGCAAAGGGCGAAACTCAACCAGCCAAATCTCTGCAATGACATATCTTTGATTCCGTTAATCGATTCTGAATTTTTCAAGTGTAGTTTGTAATTGTCAAAATTGACTATTCATCGAATGTGACGACGACATTGTCAAACAGGCAGTCCGTTTGCGCGTACACAAACAGTCCCGGACTTCCACTCAGGTTCGGATGCGGGTCGACCGCCTCCATGCTCCATGTGTCCGGCTCGGCATCGCCACGCTTCCAGACTTTTCCACGAACGATCGCCTTGCCATTGGCGATATCGACGTCCAGTTTCATCGTGTACCAGGTATCTGGTTCCGTGACGAACTTTGCGTTGGCACCCAATCGCTGGTGAGCCGGCCAGCTTTGCACCGATATCTCGTTATAGTTGCCGCGAATCATAAACGTGTATCGATTGGCGGTCAGTCCAATACTCGACAGCTGGCGGCGTTGTTCCTTCATGCGAACGTCGGCCTGAATCTGGTATCCACTCATATCGGACGTACCCAGCCAAACGGTGTGACTCGGCCGACCTTTGGCCTGACCCATTCCAGCGGCCATCATCCCGACATTTCCATCCACATCGACCGGTTTGATTTTGGCAAAAGACCGAATCCAGCCCGGCGGAGTCGCAACGCCCTTCAAGCCTTCGAAATCCCAACTCCATTTTTTGGCACCGCTTACAACTCGCACTCGTGCCTGACATTGAATTTCTCCGACCTTGGCCGTGACGACACCCGACTGGTTTTTGTCACCGGTGATCGAAATTGACGAACCCGAAATCTCTCCGGCCAGTCCCTCACCGAGGGTGAGTTCCGGCTTGCGAACGTCAATCACGCGACCCATCTTGTCAAAGGTGTGCAGCTCGTAATCGACTTTTCCTGGTCCCCAAAGTGCAACTTCGAAGGGCCGCAACTGAATCGAAGCGACTTCCGAATCGGTTTTTCCTTCGTCACCCCGTAAAGTTGCGGCAATCGATTGTTTCTTGGCATCTTTTGTGCCAACGCAGATCGTTCGGTCACGGGTGACGATAACCATGCGACCATCGGCGAATGCCGGCGAAGCATAGATTTCATCGTCACCGCGACCATTTCGGGCGGGGAGATGAACCAGATTGACCGGCTCGCAACCAGAACGGGAAACCTTCAAGGTGTGAATTCGCCCGTTAACTTCCGTCACATACAAACAACCATCGGCCCATGTTGGAGAGCCCTTGCCAACAGTACCAAGGTTGTAATCCCAAAGTTGATTGCCCTTCTCCGCGTCAATGGCAAACAGATTTCCGGTATCCGAAACGAAATAGGCGATCCCATCATGAATCAACGAACTGGACGAGTCGGCTTTAATTCCGTCAATCCGCCAAACGGTGCCAGTTGCCGTGATGTCGCCGTTCCCAGTCGCATCGATGCACATAACGCGACCGAATTCCTCGTTATCGACGTTATCCTGGCCGTGATTGATATAGACGCGATTGTTCCATACCGAAGGAGTAGAGTTAATCGCGGCCTTGGACATCTGAAAACCCCAGATCTTGTTGCCCGTGCGAGCGTTGATCGAATAAATTCCGCCGTCACCGTTTCCGCCAATCAACATTCGTTGACCACCGATCACGGCGACAATTGGCGTTGAATAGTTGGTTCCTTCTGGAGCAGTTCCAGGCGCGGCTACCCAGTTGAG
>JAYVKA010000366.1:0-5393 GCA_043768885.1 Planctomycetota bacterium | reverse complement strand
GGCCGAGAATCAGCGCTCGGAGCAACTGGCCCATTCGCTCTTGCGACAAGCCCAGGCCGATCGATTGAGCGGCCGTGTCGGGCGGCGCTCCCGCAGTTTACAAGCGCTCTCAGAGGCCTCGACGATTGTCCGCGATCGGAAAATGCCAGCCGCTGATTTGATGGCTATCCGCAACGAAGCGATCGCCTGTTTGGCCTTGTTCGATCTCCGCGAATCTCCGGATTTCAAACCGGAAAACAGCAACGCCAATCATCTGTTCGATTCCGAATTCCAGGTCTATACGGCCTGGGGACCGAAGTCGAATGAATTATGGGTTCGACGAGTCAAAGACAACACCGACATCCATTTGCTCGTCGGACCCGAAAATTTTGGCTGTGGTGAAGGACTTGTGAGTCCAAACGGCAAACACCTGGTGCTTGTTTACCGCCATAACACTACGCAAATGTGGGTTTGGGACTTGCAGACTGGCGAGGTCGCCTGGAAACTGGATCCCGGGAAATTTCGACAAAGCCTCGATATCAATGCCGACAGCTCGCAAGTCGCACTTGGCATGGCGGATGGTACCGTACGGGTCTATGACATTGCAACCGGCGCCGAAATTAGAAAGATCGAAACGGCTCTCCGACCAGCACATCCTCGGGCCATCCGATTTTCGCCCGATGGCAGACGGCTGGCAATCTCCGGCTGGTCGCCCCCCGGGATCGAGATTCACGATTTGAAAGACCCACCGGTTGTCGCGTTCCTGGAACCCAAAATTCCGATAATGGCCGTTGCGTGGCGCGGCGACGGACAGTGGCTGGCTGCCGGCGCTGATAACACCAGACGTGGGACCCATGATTCCAATGTCTATGTTTGGAATGTGCAGAATCCCAATCGACTGATTCATGTACTGCCAGGGCATGCTGCCCAAGTCGTCAATGTCGGATTCGATCCCCAGGGAGAATTCCTGACCAGCTTTGATTGGGTTGGTGTGCAACGATTTTGGGATTGTCAAACCGGCAAGCCAATTCTGACCCAGACCGAGGCAACGACAGGTTCCATTGCGATTTCCCAATCGGGAAAGATGGGATCATCTTTCGACAAGGGAAGGAGCTGGCTTTGGGAGATCGAAAGAGGCGCTGTCTGCCGAACTCTTCATGCCAACCTCTATGATGGTAGCAATTTCAGAGTTGACATTTCCGGGGACAATCGCCTTTTGGTTGCCGCCAGTATTGATGGGCTTTTGTTTTTCGATCTTCAATCGCCCGTTCAATGGTCGCAGTTGGTTGGCACGATTCCGTTTGAGAATTGCCGATTCGTGCAGTTTCACCCCGATGGAAAAACGCTGCTAATAGGAAGTGAAAAAGGGATTCAAGCCTGGCCCGTTGCATTGGATGTTGACACCGCTCGAATCAGGATCGGGCCAGCCATTTCTTTGATTCAACAATCAACCGCCGGCACCGTTGTGCTCAGCCAGGATGGCTCGCGATTGGTGGCTTATGTGAAAAATGACCTCGTCGTTGTCGATTCCCAATCCGGTACTGAGCTCAATCGGCTGAAAAAGTTTCCAGACGCGTTCATTGCTTTTGCCCCGAACAATCGGGAAATCGCCACGTCTAACTGGAAACGTATGGGGATTAAATTATGGGATATCGAACAAGGCACGATCATCAAAGAAATTGGGACGGATCAAAATCCGACGATCAGCTATAACCCGGATGGAGCCTTTCTCGCAGTTCTGGACAATTTTTCAGGATGCCAACTCTGGAATACCCGGAGTTGGACTCCTGATGCGCAACTCTCTACAGGCGATAGAAGATTTTTCCGCAATTGCTGTTTTAGCCGGTCAGGTGATTTGTTCGCCATGTCTCAAACGCGTGACTCACTCTCACTGGTTGATATGTTGAACAAAGCCGAGATTGCCAGTTTGCCAACCTATGCGATCAGCAACGGTCCGCTGACATTCAGTGACGACGGCAAGTTGCTCGTCACTCTGGGCGAAAGCGGGCTGATTCATGTTTGGGATTTGAACGCGCTGCGTCGAGGACTGCGGGAGATTGGGCTGGATTGGAAGCCGGATGAACCGATCGACCCTGTCGAAGAACCACATTCTGCCGCGTTAACACTGGAATTGTTTGCCGGACAATCTGCTCAAAAAGAATGAACTCCGGCCTGAAATGTTTGGGCTGATGTTCTTCCAGAATCCAGGCCGAATCGGGGCACTTTTGCATCGCCGGAATTTTCTGCAATTCTTTGCGCATATCAGGATTCTGTGCGCTGTTTTGAATACCTTCGCAGATTTGGAATTGGAGCCCAAAGCTGACTTCGAAATCATTGGCAGCCTGGGCGGACCGATAGAACCATGCGAATTCGCGATCGATTCCATTTCCACCAACAGGTTCCAGTCAGGAGTAGACCAATGCAAACCGAAGCAGTTGAAGTGCACTATGGCCTGATCCACTGGGCCATTTTTTCGACCGGAGTATCGACCACGGCGTTTTTGGCCAGCGTTGCGATCGTGGCGTTCCTGATCACAATTGGCCTGCTGAATCGCGGAAAAGGGTCGACGGTCGGCGTCTCAGTGTTTATGGCTGCCACGATGCCGATCTTCGTTGGCGCATTGATTGCGTTGCAAGGCGGCATTCTCGCCTGGCTTGACATGGCCAGCGCTCCAGGCGGGCCAGGTCCGGCGGAGTTTTTTAACGCCGTTTCAAGTGCTCTTGCCCCGCTATGGCTTGGCTTTTGGCTGGCAGTTCCTGGTTACGCCCTGACGTTTTTTGGGACAATGCATCGATCGTTGTCAAAACAACCAGACCCGCAGGCTCCATAGGAAATACTTCGAATGGGTTAGCACGTTGCGGAGATGATTCATGCGATTTGAAATCCTTGTCCTGGTATTCTTGATAGTCCTGATGCCGGGATGCAGCAAACCGGTTGGATCATGGGATGCGAATGATGTCGAGCGGTATTTGATTCGAAATGTTTCCTTGGAAAGTGTTGAACTTCAGGAAGTTTCATACGGCACGTACGAAGGGACGGCCACGCGTTCTGGAGAAATTTGCCAGATTGCGGCCAGACTGGATCCTAATAATTCGCTGACCTGGTCGACGAAGGGCGAGGCAACAGGACGGTCCATTTCGGGTGAGTTTGTCAGGGTCGATCAAACCCCGATGATCTTCCGAATCGCGTGGAAAGCGATCGCGTTTGCTTTCGTCATGGTATCGGTATTTTTTCTCGAAAAACAATTTGGCCAAAAGGTGGTCGCTAAATGGGGAATCATTATGTTGCTTGCTTTGGCGGTGTTGGCAGTCGCCTTAATGATTTTGAACCTGGTCCAGGGTTGAAATTTGTGAAGTCGTGATTGGATACGGCGGAAAGGAGGCGGCAAAACTGGAACTTGACGATGGGTCGATGGGAAGCAGTTCGAATTTCGCAGTCCCGTTTCAATGTCGCCGCCACGGTATGCCTTCGGACAAAATGTGTCGGTTGCCGTTGAAGGACCCCAGAAAAGGGGAGGATCAAATCGAGGGCCGATCAGTGTTTGTCGTCGATGGTATTGGGTTTTGTCGGGTTCGGCCTGAGCGGAATAGGGATTTTTTTTCTGATTCTGTTGCATGCAGGAGCTGTTAAACCAGGCACCCAGATGGTTTCCAGTCGATCACGATGTTCACAAATTCGGCAGTTTTTTTACAGGGGTGAGGTATGGAAAAACTTTCAGGCGCGTTGTTGATCCTGGCTGCCTCTAACCTTGCGGCAGCCGAAGTATTGGCGATCTCGTTACGAAACGAGCACGGACTTCGTGCTGAATCGGTACCCGGTTTTTTGGTAGCAGCCACAGCCATTGCCGGCATTTACTACCTGCGCCAGCTACCCGCAATCGGACGAGATTGAGGTTCAAATTTCTAAACCATTCATCACTCCGACAACCTTCCACCAAAGGTTGCTGTTTTTGAAAGACCTGCCATGACAAAAATTGCTGGTGCATTATTGATCTTGTCGTCGTCAATTCTGTGGGTTGGCGGTTTGCTCGCTACGGCTTTTAATCGTGGAAATGACGTCGGGCCCGCTGCATATCTGCCAGCACTTGTTCTTTTGGCCGGCGGAGTGACAGTGATGATCGTGGGGTCTGTCGGCAAACAGGAGCGGGAATAAATTTATGCCATCCGAACAAAGTATCTTCGAACAAGCCTTGGCGATTGTGGATGAAGTCGAACGCGCTCGATACCTGGACCAGGTTTGTGGAACAGATTTTGCTCTAAGCGCACGTGTCGAACTTGATTTGCAACAGGCCAGTGGTCTGCCCACCATTGGCGCTTTGGACCAAAGTGGATTACCGCAGAAGCGGCCTGGTGGTTTTGTTGGCGAGACAACCTCTCCCTTCGTGGGCGGGTCAGATCAAAGGTCAGATCAAAGGTCAGATCAAAGGGGTCACATCAGATCAAAGGGATCAGATCAAAGGGATCAGATCAAAGGGGTCAGGACTCATTGTTTCACTCATCGGCATCGAAGTGGATCTGGGGGCGGCCGCGGGGTCGGATCGACGATCCGAGGGCCAGTCTTTTTGCCGTTGATTCTACCCAATGCGATTCACCAAATGGGCGACCACGTTGAGCCGAAGTTCGAATCGCCTCCAGTTCCTTTTCGGTCATCGCCTGATTGACCCGCTCCACCCAGCCCGGCAATCGCGAAATCGGCCAGGCAGTAAGCAGCTTCGGCTCCGCTTCCGTCCGCTGAAGCCAGCGATACAGTGAACCCCAACGCCAATCTTCAGCCCGCTTTGTCAGTCCAGCCCGAAGCGCATTGCGTTCGACGTAACGGCAAACCGTCAGAAAGTGTTCGTCGTCCTGAATCGGAAAGCTCTTGAACCGGCCCTGATAGACATGTCCCTGACCGGAGGTGTGGTAATGGGCGTGGTAGCGCATCGTATGGGTCGCGGTGACCCATCGCAAGAAATCACTCATCGCCCCATCCCGGTTGGGCCTCAGCACCAAATGCCAGTGGTTGGGCATCAGTTGAAACGAGAGCAGCGAGACCTCATAGCGTTCCAGCCCCCCGGAGAGAATTCGCTCGAAGGCTTCGTAATCCGCTTCTTTGCGGAAAATCGTTTGTCGGGCATTGCCGCGGTTCAGCGCATGGTACAGCCCGCCAGATTCATCTGCGCGTGGTCGTCTTGGCATCCCACAAGTGTACAACTACCTCATTTCCAAATCAATGAGTCCTGACCCCTTTGCACCTTTGGACCCCTCACCTTTGGACCCCTCAATGCCTTTGGACCCCTCAATGCCTTTGGACCCCTCAATGCCTTTGGACCCCTCAATGAGGTGGCCCACGGTTGACGGGCGCGCGAACCTCTAAGATTGTAGGCTTGGAAGCCGAACCTTTGGAGTGCCACGATGGCCAACAAGCAGCGCAAG
>JAYVKA010000365.1:0-6045 GCA_043768885.1 Planctomycetota bacterium | reverse complement strand
AACAGAATTGTACAATTCCCGCTAACATGACGCCCTGCGCGACGATTTTCCGAAAAAGCAGCAGGACGCCACGTCGCGCTCGCTAACTGAAACACATCCCATGGATTCGGGATGAATTCAAGCAGTAGAAGCGTGGGTAAACTTTCCGTTATCCGGCAGCGGCAACGTATTATTCATTCAAAACCCTCGCCTTCGGAAGGGTCGAATTCACCAGGAGACGACAATTTGTCTCTAGCGTCACATACTTACCGGATGCCAGGTGATCGGACAGGTGCGGCAATAACGGGCCTTGCTGGAAAACTGAACGGCTCGATTCGGAAAACGTCTTTGTCCAGCCCAGGTTGAATTTGATTTGTAGAATCATCAGAACGCTACCGGAACCAAACCGTTTTCGCATTCTTTCAGTCACGATTCCCACGCCCTTCACATTGAGTCCAAAACGACTCTCATTCAGTCAATGGGTTGTTTGGTGTGGCAACGTGCCCAGAGTCGTGGCGGTCAAGCCGAGGTACAGCTGCTGGACTTCATTGGGAAATGACGGCAGGGCATTTGCCTGAGGCCAACAGCGACTATGATCGATCGTTGATAGCCCTGAATCAGCCGTTGGCGGGTTGCAATCCGTTGGGCATTCCACAAGACCATTTTCGAAGGTATTGATCCGATGAAATCTACAACCAGCCTTGTAACCATTTTGTCCTGTTCGTTTAGTCTGGTCGCAATGGCGTTTGCGAACTCTGGGCAGGACAACGGTGATGCCGTTTCGGTAATGAGGCACCCCGTAACCGGTCAGTCCGCGTCCACTCAGGATCCTGTTCAACCGCCAATTCCAATTGAGCCTGCAGTTCAACCGGTACCCGGCAACATTGTGGCACAAGGTCAATCCGAAATGCTGGATTCGAATGTTGTCTACCAGCCGGTAATCGCCACCGCAGTTGTGAACGGCTGCTGTCAAGCATGTTCTCGCCGATCGGACCGCTGCCCCAAGCCCGCGCCGATTCCGACAGTTTTCTGCTTGGTCGATCCTTGTGGTTGCAGTCATGAAGCCTGTGTCGAAATTCCCGCCTGTTGCCTTGGAGAACAGCCAAGTGTCACCTGGCGCAAGGGCGTTGTGGGGCGGCAAATCGCAACTCTGTGTTGGACTTGCTGTGACCACAAAGCCAAAGTGATCGTTACCGGTTGTGGAAAAGTCCGTGTTCGCGACTAGCTCGTTAGTCTGAACATTTTGTGATTTCGGTTTTACGAAAGCTGTCCATTCGTGGGCAGCTTTTGTTCGTTCTGGCACCAGTCGATTCCCTCGCAATTCCCGACTGTCGGGGCAAAGAAGCAGTTCGACACTTCCGGAAGGGGGCAATTTGCAACCGGTACCCTGTTGTGTTTGGGCGATCATCCGGTTTTCTCAGACGATTGGCAATTCTTTTTCGTCATCATTCAGCTTGCCGATGGATGAGGCTATGATTGAGCGCAATGACTCAATTTGCCGGGAGAAAACATGTCAATGATGGCTTGGTGTTTGGTGGCGTTTGCGACTATCCATGCAGCGCCCGGCATGTCTTCCTGTCGACAGGATTTTTTCCAGGCCGAGACGGTCGATTCGGCCGTTGCGATTGGTTATGGTGTGGCGCTTGGTGATGTTGATGGAGACGGAAAGCCGGACATACTTCTCGCCGACCAAAAACAGTTTGTTTGGTATCAAAATCCAGGTTGGACCCGGCATGTGATGGTCGAGAATCTGACCGGGCATGACAATGTCTGCATCGCAGCGCGCGACATTGACGGAGACGGCAAAGTCGAGGTGGCGGTTGGGGCGGAATGGAATCCGGATGACACCGAGAATTCCGGCTCGGTTCACTACCTTCTGCCCCAGGATGACCGCACTCTTCCATGGAAGCCGATCGAACTGACTCACGAGCCGGTCATTCATCGAATGCGCTGGGTCCGCACCGCCGCCGACCAGTTCATGCTCGTTGTCGCGCCGCTTCATGGAAGGGGCAATAAAAACGGAAATGGGCACGGAGTTCGGTTGTTGGCGTACAAACGGCCCGCAAACCCGGAGTTCGATCCGTGGAAGGCGACCTTGTTGGACGACCAATTTCATATCACGCACAACTTTGACGTAGGCCAGTGGGACGCTACAGATCCCAATTCGGAGCCGGAGGAGGTTGCCTGGCTGGGCAAGGAAGGAGCGATACTGATTGCCCACGAAGGTGGCGAATTGAAAAAGCGTCTGCTGCCAGTAATCGAAGGTGGTGGAGAGATTCGTATGGGACGACTGGAAGACAACGGTCGCTTTCTTGCAACTGTCGAACCGTTTCATGGAGACAAACTGGTTGTCTACGAATACCCGGCGCCAACTGACGAATCCAGGCCAGCGCGAAAAGTTGTCAATCCGAATCTGTCACAGGGACACGCTTTGGCCACGGGCGATTTTTTGAATCGAGGATACGATCAGATTGTTGTCGGATGGCGAAATCCAAACGCTGCAGGGCAAGTCGGGATCATGATCTACTGGAAAGGGGAACTTGCTGGCGAGCACGCGGACCCAATTGGAAAACCTGCCGAATGGACGGGCGCGTGGGTGGACGAAAACAAAATCGCCTGCGAAGACCTTCAAGTCGCGGACCTGGACGGAGACGGAAATCCCGATATCGTTGCGTCCGGCAGATCCACTCACAACCTGAAAATCTACTGGAACCGGGATAAATGACTCCGGAAAATGTTTGCCGAACTACTTCGGCTGCAAAAGTATGATCGGCCAGTCTTCGGCGAATGACGCCTCGCTTTCCTGGCCATTGATTCGGAATTGAATCTTCAATTGCTTGGCGATTCCCGGCACCGGGTCACCGCCGAAGCTGGCGTTGTAACTGGATGATGGCAATGTAATCAGCGGCAAACCCCGCAGCTGCTTTCGAATGACACCGGTCACGTTCTTTTGGGTGGAACCGGCTCCGTACTCCGCTTTGATAATTTCAAGATCGACCTTCTCGAATCCTGCTTTCTCAAGCAACTCCCCTAATTTCAGCTCATGGCCGCCGATTTTTTGGACTATGTTCAAAGTGGCTTCAGTGGCGTCCAGTTTCAATCCGGGGATCCGAATGGCGTCAATGGCCAATTGGAGCGTCTCAGGGCAAGGGTAAAGTTTCAGTACGTCCAGCACCAGTTTTTGCTCGTCGGGCCGACGCGCGACATTGAATGCCTGTCGGCACATCTCTGCCCGTTGGGATTCCGGCATGTCAAATTTTCGGACAATTCCGATGTAACCACGCAGAGCGCGAATCTGGTACTTCGCTTCGGGAGCTGCTATTGCCAGATCCAGTAGAACCGGTGCCGCATCGACACTGTTCCATTTGCCCAACAGGCGGCTGGCGACATCCTGCTGAACGGGATCGTCACTCCTGGCGGCCGCGCCGATCGTCGATAGGGCATGTGTACCACCGACTTCACCTAGCGTTTCCAGCATAAAGCTCTTTGTGGATTCGGGGGCCCGATCCAGTGCAAATGTCAATTCGGTAGCACACGCCTCGCGGTCCGGCATGCGAATGCTGGCAGCTCGCAAGGCTTGTTGTGCAACCGGTGAATCGTCGGCGTGCTTCGGTGCAACAACTTGAGAAATCAATACGGAAAATTCATCGAATCCAACTGTTTCGCCCAACGCAGTCAACGCGGCACCGCGAACGGCTTTGTCAGCATGGTTCACCGCCTCCAGCAAAAAACCGGTTGCCCCGATTCGCCTGAGTCCAACAACTTCGATCAGCAGCGGGTAAGCCTCCCCTTGCGCTTTGGGAAGTAACGCCAAAATTTCCGCGTCGATCTGTTTGCCAGGAATCAGGGCCAGAGTTGCCTTGGCGGCCAGCGCCAGTTCGGCATCGACATCGATCGCAGTCTCAATCAGCGTGGACAGACACGATACGTTCCCTACTCGCCCAAGTGCCTCGATGGCCGACATGCGAACTTGTCGATCGCCCTGATTGGCGGCTTTCAGCACTGCGGCGAGCAGGACCGTCTCGGGGCGATCCGACATCGCCTGAACGATCAGGGCAGCCCGATCGGGAGTCGTGCGCACGATCTCATCAGCCAATGCCTGGTCGACTGCTCGTCCAGGAAACTCGCGGGCAGTGCCCAGCGCCAGTTGGAACAAGTCGTTTTCGGGTGAGCGGAACTGCTCCATCAATAATGGGATGCCAGCTTCGTTTCGAGCGAGAATTGCCCCGCGAGTGGCTTCGATCATGCGTTGCCTGGGAACAGTTGCCTTGCGGACTAAATCGTAAATTTCCGCTGCTTCGGACGATTTGCCTTCAACAAACATTCGTTCCGCACAAAGTATGTTCCCTTCGGCAACGGCCGGGCGAACGTCCATATTGTCCATCTCCAATGCACCCCGGAGCACTTTCGTCGCGGGGTCAGTAGCGATGCGACCCAATGCAACAGCCGCCGCAGCCGCAACGTCGGAGTCCCTGTCTTGCAATCGCATGGCAAGGACTTCCACCGCTCCGGCATCCCGCCGAACGCCGATTGAATTGATGACGCCGACCAATAGTCTTCCGTCCAACTCACCGGCCGCGTTGCGTAACGCTTTGTCGGCAGCCGAGCCAGGAATTGCTTCCAAACCGATTCGGGCCCAAGAAGACAATTGGGGGTTTGACAACAACCTGGCAAGATCGGGAACCGAGTCTTCCGAGCCATGAATCGCCAGCAACTTGCAAGTCATCGCTTTTTCAGACGACGGTGCGTCAGATCGCAATACTGCTAGCAATTGCGACTCGTAGTCGGCCGCATTTGCGGATCGATCCTGAGCTCGCGCTGTTGGGGTGAAAACGGCGAACAGCGCTCCCAACAAAATAACGGTGTGTGCGAATTGTCGATTGGTTTGCATGGTGTCTGACCCCTTTGGGGAAACGCTCTAAATGTTTCTTGAGTTTGAACCGGGGTGGCTACAGTCTCCAAGGTTCGCGCAGCGCCTCTGACCGCAAACGGTTGGCTTGCTCGTCGTCGATGAACTCGTTCGTCGTGTTGTCGAATTTCACCCGCCGACCCAAATGGAGCGCGATGTTCGCGGCATGGCAGGCGATGTGCGCGTTACAGGCGGCGGCGGCATTTCCCCTGGGTTGGCGACGGGTTTTCACACAATCCAGAAAATCGCGAACGTGGAACGTCGCTGGATATCCTCCGATTTCGGCAACCGTTCTTCCCGCAAGCAACTCGGGTGAACTCAAGACCAGTTTGCCACTGTCACCCGCCTCGACCCAGCCGTCCTCACCTTCGAATCGAACCGGGCACGAACCAAGTGGAATCCAGCCGGTCTCCCGGAAAACAAGCTCAGTACCATTCTCGTAACGCGCCACCAACTGGCCGTCCTGAGGTGCGTCGTATTCCACCGGTGGCGCGCAATCTCCGACCGCCCATTGGCAAAGGTCCACGCAGTGCGAGCCCCATTCCAACACGCCTCCACCAACCAGCCCGCCTCCTTTTTCGAAATTGAATCCATCCAGCAATTTTGGATTGAACGGTCGCCAGGCGGCCGGCCCGAGATAAATGTCCCAATCAACAACTTCACGATCCGGTTCGGCTTCGGCCGGCAACCATCCACTCATCATCGCCTGCATTCCCGCGGGATGGGCAAAGACTTTTTTGATTTTGCCCAGCTGGCCAGTTCGCGCCAATTCGCAGGCGAAGGAAAAATGGGGCAAATTCCTGCGCTGGGTACCGGCCTGAAACACACGACCGGTGCGACGCATGGTTTCGGCCAGGATCAGGCTTTGTGCAATGTTTTTCGTTACCGGTTTTTCGCAATACATGTCCTTGCCTGCCCGGGCAGCTGCCATCGCTGCAGTCGCATGCCAGTTCGGTCCGGTGGCAATCAATACCGCGTCGATATCGGGGCGGTCCAGCAACTCGCGAAAATCCCGGTAGGTTGCACAGTCACCATTTCCGTATTTGTCGTCGGCGATTTTCTTGACCTTGACGCGGCGTTCCTGTTTGACGTCAGCCACGGCCACAAATTGGACATCCGGTTGTTCAAGGAAACAGCCGAGGTCGTACGTGCCGCGA